>JBAQWI010000295.1:0-9387 GCA_049298835.1 Oscillospiraceae bacterium | reverse complement strand
ACACACTCTGAAATGCTTCCAGCTCACGGCTATCCAAAATTAAAAGAATATCCGCATCTTAAAGGTAATTTTGGTACAGCTTGGCAAAATCAACAAAAGGAATTTGAGGAAATTCCTGCACCAGTTTTATTTACAACAAATTGCATAATGCCAGTAAGAGAAAACTATTCTGACCGTATTTTTACAACATCTGTTGTATCATATCCCAATATGATACACATCGGCGATAAAAAGGATTTTACTCCTGTAATTGAAAAAGCTCTTGAACTTGGCGGATATAAAGAAGAACATAAAATGACAGGAATTAACGGAGGTAGTACTTTAACAACAGGATTTGCTCACGGAACAGTCTTGTCAGTAGCAGGCACAGTTGTTGATGCTGTGAAAACTGGAGCGATTAAGCACTTTTTCTTAGTAGGTGGTTGCGATGGTGCTGCTACTGGTAGAAACTACTATACTGACTTTGTAAAGCAAACTCCAAAAGATACTATTATTTTAACTCTTGCTTGTGGAAAATATCGTTTCAATGACCTTGATTTAGGCGAAATCGGTGGTCTACCACGCATTATGGATATGGGGCAATGTAACGATGCTTATAGTGCTATCAAAGTCGCAGTTGCTTTATCAAAAGCCTTTGAGTGCGATGTAAATGGGCTACCATTAACCCTAGTATTATCATGGTATGAGCAAAAAGCCATTTGCATTTTGTTAACTTTACTAGCTTTGGGAATAAAGAATATTCTTATCGGGCCAACTTTGCCTGCATTTCTTTCACCAAACATTCTAAATATACTTCTAGAAAAATTTAATTTGACACCTATTTCTACACCAGAAGCAGACTTAAAGAAAATTTTAGGATAAGAAATGTTTATTATTTTATGTAATTAAACAGATTATTAATTTAAAACTATGCATAATTCACACTCTAGGAAAAACTTAGAGTGTGAATTTTTTTTGTACATTTAGGTTTATAATATTAAAATATAGCTATTTATTAACCCACTTAGTTTTTATTCATATACTGAATATGAGGTGAGAGGTTTGAATTTAAAATGTAATGCAGCGTTTGAGGGCGGTGGAGTCCGAGGAATTGGGCATGTTGGAGCCGCTTGTGTCATTGAAAAAGCAGGATATCAGTTTATGAATTTAACAGGTTCATCAGCTGGTGCTATAGTAGCATCACTGCTGTCGGTGGGGTATACAGGCGAAGAAATTAAAGAAGAAATGAAAACATTAGATTATTTAAAATTTAAGCAGAAAGATTTATTGGATCATTTTGGAACAACAGGTAAATTATTCAGTATTCTATTTGAGTTTGGAATTTATAATGCAGATTATTTTGAAAAATGGCTTAATAACCTCTTGTTAAAAAAGGGCAAGTTAACATTTGGAGATATTAAAATAGATAATCCTGTTTGTGAAAAACTTATCTATAAATTACAAGTTACCGCCTCGGATTTAACCGATAAAAAGCTATTGGTACTACCCGGTGATTTAAGAGATTTTGGAATTGATCCTGATAAATATAGCATAGCCAAAGCGGTTAGAATGAGTATGAGCATTCCAATATTCTATGAGCCATTTCGTTTAAAGGATAAGGCAGGATTAGAACATTTTATAGTTGATGGAGGACTTCTTAGTAACTACCCAATTTGGATTTTAGATGACGCAACTATAAATCCTAAATATCCTACTTTCGGATTTAAGTTTATTGAAGATTCCGCAGATAAACCTATCATAACAGAGTCTACCCCAAAAATGGATATAGTTGACTATATAAAATCAATTGTTTCAACTGCATTAGATTCCTATGATAATCAGCATATATCGATTTTAAAAGGTGATTTTCAGCGCACTATCCCAATTCCTACAACAATTAAAAGGTATAGCAAATATAAAAATATAAGTTCAACAGATTTTAGTATAGATAAACTAGAAAGTACAGCTCTATTCAATAATGGGGTAAGGGCGGCTGAGAAATTCCTAAATAGTTGGGATTTTGAAAAATGGAAAAAGGTTTATAGGGGTTGAATTAAATAAGTAACATTAAAACCCGATTTTATATAAAAATTTAGCCTACTTAATTCAAATAAATAAAGAGATAGATAAACACATTTGTATTTATCTATCTCTTTATTTATGGTATTATGTTGATATAGAAAATGCATATATTTTATGAAAGAGAGATATACCATGTATTTTGATGGATTTGCTTCCAAATGGGATACACAAATGACAATTAAACGCGCTAAGATTTTAGCACATCAGATATCTGGGAGCTTACCAGATACCACCTTATTTTTATGTATATACCAAAAATAGATTGATTAAGTATTGATTTTTCAAGAAAACTGTCGAAATGATATAATAGGATTTGTATTTGCTATCACTATATGATTTAACAATACAACCACATAGCGTCGCTTATAAAATACGGGGTAATATCCCCTGGACTGTGAAAGGAACAGGTATATATATGAAGATTAAAAAAGTTTTACAGAGGGTTTGTGCTTTCACCATAGCAATAGCTACCATTTCAACATCACTGATAATTACACCACAGACAGTTGAGGCGGCTAGTCAATATTATGTAAAATTTATAGATAATATTTCGAAAGTTGAAGATCGTACTGCAACGTTGCTAGAGGGAGAGACAATTAAAACGGCAACGAATATGCCGCCAAACTATAAATATCTAAATCCACCATTTAAAGTCAAGGGATTTTCAGAAAAAGATTCACCTATCCAAGTAACACCAGAAGGTAACATTATAGCAAAATCTCTCGATGCAGGTGTAGATACAATGACACTTTATACAGTCGAGCCAGTTTTTAGTGCATTCCTAACAAAGAGCGATACCGGTGTGGCAAGGTGTATTGTAGTAGATCCTATTGATCCAACGAATAAGCTAGCCAAAACTGTTGCTTTGGAGGCTGAAGTACTAAACAATAGAGATATATCCATTACCGAAGCGAGTAAATTAACACTGACTGTATCTGAAAACCAGACTGACCCAAAAGGTGGATATCTTTCTTTTGCTCCAGTAGAAGCCGACGGTGGCTTAAGTGAATTTCAGGGCGGAATTGCTACATTTAAAAAACGTGATAGAGATAACATAACCGTTGAAATAACTAAAGATGGTAGGAAAATTGAACTTAAACTAAACGCTGCTTTTCCTGAATTAATGCTTTTAGGTTCAAAATTTGAGCTGACATTTGCATTACAGACTTTAGGAGACTTGCAATTAACAGTAATTAGTAACAAAAAAGCTATTGATACTATTGCAACTGATATTGGTGCAGCAGCTAATTTTGAAGATTTCATCAAATTAAAGATTGGTGATACCCAGCATACCATTAGCAGCAGATTTAATGTTATACATACTGAAAGACGTTACAACAATAAAGATGGTTTTAAAATTGACTGGGCATGGAAACCCAAAAATGGGAGTGACGATAATTCTGTTGTTACGATAGTTGGAGATCCAGCCGATGACACATGGCTCGTTACGCCCTATCCAAAACTCGAAAATGTCATGGGTAATCTAGAGGCAACCGTAAGTTATGATGGTATAATATCCCAAAAGGTTTTAGTTCCTATCACTATTTTAGGAACAGGAAGCTATCCAAAGTTAAAAGCTATCTACACCTATACTGGTGACGTAGCAACAGGTGGAAAACCAATACCTATTACAACAGGAATTCCTCCAGGAAAAATGGATGTAAATGATGGCCAGTTTGATGAATTTAAAACTGAAATACCATTTAAATTTACTGGAGAATTGCAATATGGAACAGGTCTTGGTAAGGCTGAAAATATTAAAATTGAATTTGACAAGGCTTACAGTGGCAAAGTAGATATATGCATTGACAATGCTACTTCTATTTATAAACCTGGAACCATGCTCCCAGCTCCAAGTGAAGGTGGCAGAGAGGGCACACGCGCATTGACAGTAAAAGCAACTGAAGCTGGACTATGTGTTATGAAAGTATATTTTTATAACAAGAGTGGAGATCCTTACAATAATTCCCCTAAAATTTATAACATAGAGATACAGGATAGCTCACCGCTCAAAGATGCGTCATTCAAATCAATGAAAATGGTTGGTACACCGGTCAATGATAAAGAATATCAGGATCGTTTTGAAAAGGTATATCCTGGAGGAGTAATTGACTTTAGCTTCAATATTGACCCAAATCAGAGAATTTATAAAAATATTACTGTTCCATGGGCTGTAGAGAAAATAAATTTAACTCCTATTTATAACAGCTTTGGTAAAACAAAGACTTATCCGGTAACCGTAATTAGTGGATCAACAAGTCAAAAGATTACAGGAACAGGAGGAAATGGAATACCTCCAGATGTTAATGTCGGAATAACATCTGATATTGAATTAAAAGAAGACGGTACCCCACAGATAATCTATGTAAATGGTGTGGCTGAGGACGGCATCACATTTTCAAGATATGAGTTACATGTTACTCGTGCACCTAAAAGTGATATTGCCTCACTTGAGGCACTTACTATCATATCAAAAAAAGACGGTAAGGACGAGGAACATGTTCTAACGCCTAAATTTGACCCCATTACATATACCTATAATTTGTCGTTGCCTTATGCGTATCGTGAGGGCAATATCGATAAAACTACCACTGAAATTCGCGCTGCTGCTTTTGGAGATTGGGGTGCAGACCCAGAGTTTAAAGGTGCTGTAAAAGAACCCAATATTTTTAAGCAAATTTTTGACTTTTTTTTCCGCAAATCATCGGCAGAGTTAAATTTAAAATACGTAAAAGCAACAGAGAACATTAACACAGTATTAGTTTCTGTTAAAAGTGAAGATGGAAAAAAAACAGCAACTTATACTGTAAATATAAAAATAGAAGACCCAAGTGAAAATAATAAGTTATCACTTTTAAATACCTATGATAAAATTGGTAAACCACTTCCATACTACAACAACCAAAAATTTGAAAAGGATAGTAAAGATTACTACCTTGAAATACCATATAATATGGAAGAACTAAAACTTGAGTTGCAACCTGATGATGAAAAGGCGCAAAAAGTACGAATTACTCATCCAGAAGTTTACAAGCCAGACACAAACCCTCAAGTGATAGAGTATAAGAAAAAGGGAACTACTATACCTATAAAAATAGGAGTACCATGTCCAAAAGAAGATGAAAAAGACAAAGCAAAATATATGAAGTTTGATTATAAATTTGAAGTGCAAGCTGAAAGCGATGAATGGACAACGCAGCCATATACTTTACATATAACTAGACTTGACCCAAGCACAGACTCACGACTAGCTTCAATGGCAGTTGTAAATGCTACTGACAGTAAGCCAGTTGATACCTTTCGTTTTTCACAGCAAAAAATAGAGTATTCGTTTGAGGTGCCATTTACCACAGAAGAAGTGGTAGTTTCACCTGTGGCAGTAAAACCGAATTTAACCACAGTAACAATAGGCGATACAAAAATTAGCGAAAATATGCCTGGTAAAATTATTAAGTTGAAAGCAGGCACAGCTACGACTGTTACTGTATTGGCATTGCCAGAGGCTGGCAAAGAATATCAGACAACTTATACACTTAATATAACACGCAAGGCACCGGGAACTGAGGCGCGGCTTCAAAAGATTGATGTAAGTGGTGGACAAGATATGACGCCTTCGCCTTTTGTACCATCAAATACAAGATATACTATATCTATTCCACAGGGAACGCAAAGCTACACCATTACAACAATACCGGTGGATGACAAATCAACCGTTACTATCAATGGAAAAGAGGTTGAAAATGGAAAACCTTCTCAGCCAATTGTATCTGTAACTCCAATTACAAATATTCCTATCGTAGTAACAGCGGAAGATGGTAAGACCAAGTTAACCTATACGCTTACAGTTAAGGACTATAATTTAATGAAGAAGAGTACTAATGCAGACCTCTCTGATTTAAAAATCAACTATGCCAACCTAGCACCGAAATTCAAGTCATCTATTGATGAATATGAATTGTATGTAAAACCAGAAACAAAGTCTTTGGATCTTACACCAATCACCGCTAATGGCAATGCTAAAATGGAAGTGCTTGTGGGCAGTAAAAAACTGACTCCTTATGGCGGAGTATATTCTAGTTCACTGTTTATCAACAAGACAATTTTTACAATAAACATAATGGCAGAAGATGGTGTAACGGCAAAAACATACACAATTAACGTGTTTAGAAACGATAAGAATAAAATGGGTGCTTTTAAGCCAATTACAGCTGATATGGTTGACTTTGAAAAACAAAACCCGATTGTAATTGATATTTCAAATTATGCTGTCATCGATGCAAGCGTATTTAACAAGTTAAAAACGGATTACCCTGATAAATCTATTTTGTTCAAAGGTAACGACTATATGTTAAATATTGCAGGAAAAGATATCAAAGATTTAGTGCCTCACACTGCGCTCTACGATTTATATTTCAGTTTCTCCACACCTGATGAACAATTAATTCAAGATATATTGGATACGAATGAAAAAGACTGGGATTTAGAACCTGTTTATCTCTATTTTGACGACCATGGTCCGTTGCCAGGAAAGATGATTTTAACAGTCAACCTTGGACGGGAATATAAAAATGAACAGCTTTTTTGGAACTATTATAATGGTGAACGTCAGCGTATAGATTATTATGGCTATGTAAAATCTAATGCAAGAGGTACATTTACTGTTCCAATTACGCACATGAGTACTTACATGGTAGCAAAAACTAAAATTGTAGTTGCAGAGGATAAAACAGGAAGCGGTTTCGGTACTGTAGAAGGTGCAGGACAAGGCTCTGGCTCAGAAAATGCAAACAGTGGGACAACAGGGGATAAGAATGTTCCTAAAACTGGGGTTTATGGCAGTTATGATAATGCTAACCGTCAAAATGGGGGCTTGAAATGAAAAAAGTCCTTCGTATACTAATTGCTGCCTGTCTCATCGGACTTGTTGTTATGGGCGGTGTAGTCGCATATCAGAAACTATCTCAAACAAAGGACACTGTAGGCGGTAAACAGGGAAGCTCCCCTAATTCCAAAAATGAGTTGACTGCTCTACTACCCGCTGAAAATGAAGCAGACATCTATGATAATCTTGACTATGCCATCAAAAAAAACAATGATGCAGTGGCTTGGATTGAGATACCTGAAACTGATATCAACAATATTGTAATGCAAGGGGATGAAAATGACTACTACCTGCGACGCAATGAGGATAAGGAAAATGATATCTTTGGCTGCTACTTTGCAGACTATGAGTGTGGATTTGGAAAATATGATGATTTTTCACAGAATACAATAATATATGGACATAGTGATTCTACAGATAATCCAGACGGTAAAAGGTTTGCGCAACTTTACCGCTTCACTGATCCAGAGTTTGCAAAGAAAGTTCCGTTTATCTATGTAAGTACACCTGAGGGAAGATATAAGTTTGAAATTTTCTCAACTTTTTATACTGATACTAATTTTGATTACATTCAGGTGAATATTAACGAGGAGCAAAAGCTTGAACTAGCAAATAAGGCAAAATCACTTTCTACCTACAACTATAATGTTGAGCCAAGTTTAAGTGATAAGATTCTTACACTCTCAACCTGCACAGTAAAGTATGGAACGGATGCAAATTACCGTTTTGTAATAATGGCAAAACTCTGCCCAGAAGAAGTATAAAAAGATATAATCCAAAGTTAATAGCCTCACTAACCTATATGGGTTAGTGAGGCTATTAACTTTGGATTATAATTGTAACTATATAACTTGTATACTTCCATATGGTCTTATATTTAGAACATAACAACAGCCCTTAAACAGTGTATCTTCCATAAAATGAACATAGCTATCAAGTTTTTCAGCCTTGACATATGCTTGGATCGTACCTGCAAAGCCACCGCCATGAACACGACATACACAGGCACTCCCAAGAATTTGTTCAGTTAGGCATAGAGCTAAGGAAACCGATTGCTCATTAGGATTTTTATCACTATAAACATTTTGTAAAAATTCAAAAGATGATTTGCCAGACTCATTTTCATATTTTAAAAATCCATTAATGTCATCGTTTCTTAGAGTATCAGCAGATTTTAGTACACGCATATTCTCGTTAAAAAAATGTGCTGCACGCAGTACAGCTTTATCTCCAACATCTTTACGCAACTTAGCTATGTTTGAATAAAATTTATTTTGGTTAACCTCACGTAAGACTTTTGCGCCAAACCAGTTTGCAACAAGTTTCATATCTCGAGGAACACTAGCATAATCATCAGTTAAATCGGCATGATTTGCACCTGTGTTGACGATTACAAGCTTGTATCCATGTGAAGCTAGGTCAAATGTAATATTTTCAATTTTAGGTTCATGGTTGTCCTCAAAGTCTATGAAAACACAACCTCCATATGCACAAGCAGTCTGATCCATAAGTCCACTCGGCTTACCAAAATATTCTCGTTCAGCAAATTGAGAAATTTTTGCTAGCTCTACCATAGACAGTTTATCATTGTTGAACATACTGTTAATAATAGTAGCAATCATTACCTCAAAAGCTGCCGAGGAAGATAGACCAGATCCAGCAAGAACATCTGATGTGGTATATGCATCAAAGCCGCAAACTTCGCAGCCCAGCTCTTTCATTTTGTATGCAATTCCTCGAATCAGTGATATAGATTTATTCTTTTCACAATCAACCTTTTCAAGATTTGAAAGGTCAATTTCATCTATTGCATAGCCTTTTGAAAGAACTCTAATAACATTATCATTGTTTTTACAAACTGCTGCAACTATATCAAGACTAATAGATGCTGCAACAACACAACCATGTTGATGGTCTGTATGATTGCCACATATTTCCGTACGTCCAGGGGTACTAAAGAGGGAAAGGTCGTCCTTGTGTCCATATTGAGTCTCGTGTGATTTAACACAATCAATATATCGTGTTTTAGCCCCCTCAATATCATCATAAATTTCGGAGAATTTGCTGTCCAAATTGCCGTTGGCTAAATATTCACAAAGTAGATTAGTGTTCATAGTAAACCTCCAATATTTCATTAACTTAAGTTTACTATATTTAATAGATATGTCAATTTTTTTATGATGTGACCATTTGCAAAAATGTTGCAAATTTCACTTAGCTTGAAATTGTATTTTCATGTTATATATTGTAATATTATGCTACAATCAGCTATTGTGTTTACATTTATTTTTTTATATAGTATATTGTTAAAAGAATAAATAAAGTAAGGATGGATAATTAAGATGACTGGTCAAGATAGATTTTCAGCAGCACTAAAAAGAGAGAAAATAGTAGGACATGTGCCCCATTTCGAGTTGGTATTTTTTTTAACAATGGAAGTATTA
>JBAQWI010000294.1:0-4125 GCA_049298835.1 Oscillospiraceae bacterium | reverse complement strand
AAACTGCGCCTTTACACCATAATCATAAAGTCTGCTGTTAATTTCAGAAAATTTTTCTTGGGAACGTTGCTCATAACCAAATGCCTTTATAACTTTTTGATTACCAATCATTTCTTCAATATATCCACCAAGTTCACCCTTAACGGCGGCTTGTTCTCGAAACATACTAAACGAGCGTTTGGCAATGAATGATGCAACAAAAAGCGAAAGAGGAGTCACTAATATAACCACCAATGCAATGGGAACATTGATTGTCAGCATAAATACTATCGTGCCTATAATGGTAACAATTCCTGAAAACAACTGGGTAAATCCTTGTAATAGTCCGTCAGATATTTGGTCAATGTCATTGACTACTCTACTTATAATATCGCCGTGTGGCGTTTTATCAATATAGTTTAGCGGAACATATTGCAGTTTTTCAAACACGTTGTCTCGAATATCTTTTACAGTTTTTTGAGTAATTATGTTTGTGCAAAAATTCATAAGCCATTGAAAAATTGCGGAAATTAAAACAGTCATTGCTAAAACAAGCAAAAAAGCGAAAATGATCAGAAAATCCACATTGGATTTTCCAATGATAAGGTCAATTGCCTTACCAATGACAACAGGAGCAAACAAAGTCGCCACAACACTAATGATTGCGCTGATTAAAGCTAAGATAAGGTAGCCTATATATGGTTTTGTGTAGGATAAAATACGTTTTAATACTGATTTATTCATCATTTTGCCTCCTCAACACTTTGTTGGGACAAGCAGATTTCCCTGTATACCTCACAGCTTTCAAATAGATTTGCATGAGTGCCAATGCCAACAACATCTCCTTCGTCAAGAACAATTATTTTATCGGCATTTTTTATCGTAGTAGCACGTTGGGAAACAATGATAACCGTCATTGCTTGTGTATTATTTAGAATTGCCTTACGGAGTGCTACATCTGTTGCAAAGTCTAATGCAGATGCGCTGTCATCTAATATTAGTATTTCAGGGTTAAGGACAAGTGCACGAGCAATTGTAAGCCTTTGCCTTTGACCACCAGAAAGGTTTTTTCCAGATTGGGTAATTTTATAATCATATCCTCCCTCAAGTTTACTTACAAATTCACTTGCTTGGGCAATTTTCATAGCCTCATCTAGTTGTGCATCACTTGCATTTTCGTTGCCCCATTTTAGGTTTTCACGCACAGTACCCGAAAACAAAGTTGCACTTTGAGGAACAACTCCAATTAAGGAACGCAATTGGGGAAATGGATACTTTTTAATATCGACACCGCCTATATAGATACTGCCATTAGTTGTGTCATAAAATCTCGCAATTAGGTTAACAAGTGTTGATTTTCCAGAACCAGTTCCACCGATTATTCCTACGGTTTCGCCTTTATTTATGGCAAGGTTTAATTTCTCCAATGCATTTTCACTTGTACTACCATAGGAAAAGGAAACATCTTCAAAAATGATTGCAGGGCTGTTTGGCATAGGTGTTACAACACTGCTTAAGTCATCAGTTACACTTGGCTTTATATCAAAAATTTCATTGACACGTCTTGCAGATGCAGACGCTTTTGTGAAGATAACTACAACGTGTGCGACAGCAATAAGTGCAAGTAAAATTTGTGTCATATACTGGACGAGTGCAATAATTTGCCCTTGTGTGAGTGCTCCGTCAAAAACTCTGTAACCGCCAAACCATATTATTGCAATGATAGCAATATTCATAATAACATAGGTCATCGGTTGCAATAGAACAGACAATTTGCCCACTCGAACTGATTGTAATTTTAACTCATTTGTTGCCTCATCAAAATGTTCATTTTCAGTATTCTGTTGCGAGAATGCACGAATAACTCTACTGCCTACTAAATTTTCACGAGTGACTAGAGCGATACTATCTAACTGTTTTTGCACCTTTTTATATAAAGGAACAGACTTGCTCATTACAAAGTATAAAACTGCAACAATAAAGGGGGTTGCAATCAAAAATATGCTTCCAAGTCTTATATCAATAAATAAGGAGATTGCAACCGCACCAATTACTAAAAATGGTGCACGAGTGACTAACCGAATAAACATTGCAACTGCAAGCTGCAACTGATTTACGTCGTTTGTCATTCTTGTAATAAGGCTCCCAGTGCCTATAGTATCCAGCTCTTTATGTGTAAGGGTATTTATATGGGCGAAAAGCTCGTTGCGAACTACCGTTCCGAAACCCTGAGAAGCTTTTGCGGCATTATATTGGCAAATTAGAGAACAGGCAAGACCTACAACACCTAGCAGTATCATAATTCCGCCCATTTTTAGTATATAGACAATGTCGCCGTTTTTTGCACCAACATCAATAATCTTAGCCATGACAAGCGGAACAATCAGCTCAAAAATCGCCTCGGTAAGCTTGAATGCTTGACCTACAATTACTTCTTTTTTAAATCCTTTTAGGTATCTGAAAATTTTAAACATACTAGTCCTCACAAATCAACATCATAATTTATATAATCTTTATTATACCATATTTAAAATAAAATGTGGAAGTACAAAACAAAATATTATGTCATTGGTTTGAATTTTGTTCTATCGTGCTACATATATCCATATACTAGGATAGTAAAAAAGTGACAGTGTATAAATTGAGCAAAAATCTATTATTACAATATTTTACTTGAATAAAATGTCAAAATGCATAAAAATATTATAAAAATTTGTTATGTATTTTTGTTTATAGTGTGATATTATATATCCTGTTAGCGATTTTTTTAGGTATCTTGTACTAAAAAATCGTAAAATAAAAAATATAGAATAACGGAGATGATTTTATGAACATCGATACTAACTTTTTCTTATATGTATCGATTGCCGTCGCGTTGGTTGCATTTGGTTTTGCTGCCTGGCTTTATAATTGGGTGACAAAACAGCCTTCCTCCAATATACGCATCGCGGAAGTCGGAGAACTTATTAAGAATGGCGCAAACACTTTTATTAAAAAAGAATATTCTGTTCTTGCAAAATTTGTACTCGTGGCGGCACTTCTAATTTGTGTCTTTTTACCAAAGCCAATTTGGTCTAATCCAAATGGCATTATGGAAAATATAACAATGGCTTTGGCCTACATATTTGGAGCCGTATTCTCAGGTGTGGCAGGAAAAATTGGTATTAGAATTGCCACAATTGCAAACGTTAAAACAGCAGAAGCTGCTCAAACAGGAATTAAACCAGCTTTCTTGGCTGGATTTAGAGGCGGAGCCGTAATGGGCATGGCTGTTGTTGGCAGTAGCTTATTAGGTGTTTCTTTGGTATTTTTAATTGTTGGTGATACAACCGCACTACTAGGATTTAGCTTTGGTGCTAGTTCTCTTGCTTTGTTTGCAAAAGCTGGTGGCGGTATTTTTACAAAAACTGCTGATATCAGTGCAGACTTAGTTGGTAAAGTCGAGCTTGGAATCCCAGAAGATGATCCTCGTAACCCTGCTGTTATTGCTGACAATGTTGGCGATAATGTTGGCGATGTTGCTGGTATGGGTGCAGACCTATTTGATTCAAACGTTGCTTCAATGGCAGCAGCCCTAGTTATGGGTGTTGCACTTGGTGGCAAAAATCCTGCAATGGTATTCTGCTATGCAGCAATTGGACTTCTTGCTTCAATCGTTGGTGTTGCAACTGCAAGAATGGGCAAAAAGGGTAATCCAACAAGTGCATTAAACTCAAGTACCTATGTAACTACGTTTGCTTTTGCTGCTTTGACAGCACTTGCAACTTGGGGTTTTGGTTTTGAGTGGCGCATTTGGGGCGCTAGCATAATTGGACTTGCGGTTGGTGTAATTATTGGTCTTGCAAGTGACTACTTTACAAATGATAACAAAAGACCTGTTCATAAGGTAGCAAAAGCATCTGAAACAGGTCCAGCTTTCACAATATTGTCTGGTATTTCATACGGTTTCTTAAGCACATTGCCTGCAATGATAGGTATTGGTGTTTCGGCATTGGCAGCCTATAAAATATGTGCGCCATTGGGCGACGGATATGCAATGTTTGGTATTGCAATGGCTGCCGTTGGTATGTTATCCATCGTTGGTATGATTGTTTCAAACGATGCTTATGGTCCTATCGTTGATAACTCTCGTGGACTTGCTGAAAT
>JBAQWI010000293.1:0-3582 GCA_049298835.1 Oscillospiraceae bacterium | reverse complement strand
ACTCCATACTCAGCTCTTTCGCCACAATAGCGTTTGATAAAAAAGCCATGCACAAGTTCATGCAAAACCATATATACAATGATACCTAAGGTTACGCTAAAAAATAGGTAAGCTAAAATAAAAAACTTTGATTCTTCACCATTTTTTATCATCTTCACTAAATCAATTTCAATAGGACATATAAAAAGACCAATTATAACAAGTGGTATGCACAGAAGTAACACCCCTATGTTTATCAAAACCATCAATTTCATGTTTTTTTGAAAATCAATTTCTTTCTTTAAATTGTAGTTTTCTGGTAAGTTAAACGATGTCATCGGGTTACTCCTGTTCTATTTTCGGAACTAAATCATGAAATTAGGGCAATATAGTATGCAGCAAGCAGTTCATCAGGCAGCAGTAACGACAATCCTAGAAGGTCTACTTTCGTGCCCTCTACCACTGCTTTTTTAATGAGAGTGCCAATATATACCGTACGTACACTCTTATCAAACAAAGCTAACGTTTCCTTTAGATTTTTAATGCTGTTCATTTCAATTGGCGCAGTGTGAACCAACTCAATCTTGCTAAGATTTTCAAATAATACTTCATTAAAAACTGACAAGCTATAGATTTTTTCTGCATTAACAGAAAAAATTTCTCCCGCCGACTCTGCACAGGCTTTAATAAAGGAGGTAAACTTCAAATCAAACTCCTTACCATATTTACGCTTTAAGAAATTTGAAATATTTAAGTGAAACATTTTCTCCTTTTTATTGGTGTCCTTGCTTTCATAAGTAAGCCCTAATGCATCGCCTTGGGCATCTATAATTCGCCTTTCACGCTTGATAAAGGCTGGAACTTCATTTTTAATAAATGTATAAGCAACTCCGTCAAATGCATTGAATGCCTTCATCGTATCAAGATAACCCAAACGAATGTTACGCTTTATGACGGCATCGTCGAACAACAACAGTGGTCCCAAATCCCAATAGGATTTTATTATCATAATCTTTTTAGGTTGTTTTAGCGTTTCTTTTCGTACCATTCCAATAGCCTCTAAATCAACGGCTATCACAAAGTCTGCACCCTTATTTGTGGCGAGCTCTACCGGCAGATTATCATAATATCCCCCATCAATATACTCACCGCCATCAATTTCACAGCATTTTATTGCTGGGAAAAGCGAGGAACTTGCGAGTAGATAATCTGTAAGCTGTCCATCTTTGATATCTTCTTTATAAAGTTCTAGTGGCTTTAGCGTTTTTTTGTCTACCACCACAATGCCAAGCTCCATAGGACTGTTACGAATACCATCCTCATCACAGTATTTGTCAAGCATTTGTTTTAAAGGGTAAGAGTTTGTGCCACCTTGACGTACATAGTCCTTCAAGAACTGCTTAATCATAAAGTTCATTTTTTGTTTTACTGGCAAGGTTTCGTCAATTTCTACCTCTAGCACCATAGCTGTGTTAATATTTTCCCACACTTCAAGGGCATTATCGAAGTCACCCATTGTCACAAGTGCCGCATTTAGCGCACCAACAGAAGTTCCTGTGACAATATCAATTTTAATTGACAAATCTCTTAACGCTTGCCATACTCCAATTTGATACGAACCTCTTGAGCCGCCTCCTGCCAAAACCAATGCATTTTTTTGCATTTATATCACCTGCCTTATCTATTCTCCACATATGCTTTAATCTTTGAAAAAACCTCATCGCTTATAATGTGCTCAATCCTGCAAGCGTCTTTATCCGCAGACGCTTCACTTACATTTAGGGTGCTCATTAAAAACTTTGTTATTAATCTATGACGCTCATATATTTCATTTGACTTTTTTAATCCCATTTCAGTAAGGATAATGTTACCGTTTTTTTCTATTGTGATAAAACCCGACTGTTTTAAAATAGCCATAGCCCTGCTAACACTTGGCTTTGCATATAATAGTTCGGTCGCTACATCAACTGATCGAACAAAGCCGTTCTTTTTACCCAACATTAATATTGTTTCAAGATAGTTTTCCCCTGATTCTCTCATATGTATAGTACCGCCTTTCCTATTTTCTTTCTGTATAGTTCAATTTTATCACATTCACAAGTTTTTACAAGTATTGGTTACTGTATTACCATAAATAT
Source organism: Oscillospiraceae bacterium (assembly GCA_049298835.1). Taxonomy (GTDB): domain Bacteria; phylum Bacillota; class Clostridia; order Oscillospirales; family Ruminococcaceae; genus Paludihabitans. The sequence continues at coordinate 1,465 of JBAQWI010000293.1, read as the reverse complement.
ATTTGACAGCAGTAGTTGATTGTATTATTATTAGTGAATAGTATTATCAGATTGGAGAATTTCCTTTTGGCATTTATATTTTTCTTAATTAGCTTACTATCCTCTACTATTGGTTCAATAAGTGGAATTGGTGGAGGAGTTATCATAAAGCCTGTTCTTGACGCCACCAACACGCTTCCCGTTGCAACCATCTCATTTTTATCTGGCTGTACCGTGCTTACAATGTCAATTGTATCTCTTTTACGTCAGCGAAACTCTGGTGTAAAGCTTGACGCTAAACGCACCACCCCCTTAGCAATTGGTGGTGCAATTGGTGGTATTATCGGAAAATGTATATTTGATTTTACAAAGTCAATACTAAGTGAAAACATACTAGGCGGTACACAGGCAGCTATGCTGTTTATCATGACGTTTGGAGTGCTCTTGTTTGTACTCTACAAGCATAAACTAAAAATGCTCAATATCAATAGCATTTTGGTGGCATTTACCGTAGGTTTTGCACTTGGATTAATTTCTGCGTTTTTAGGCATTGGCGGTGGACCTATGAATATCGCTGTATTATATTTTTTCTTCTCCATGTCACCAAAATCTGCAGCATTGAACTCGATTTACGTCATAATGTTTTCACAGATAACCAGTCTGTTCAGTAGTATCTTAACCGGAAGCATCCCACAATTCTCATGCACGGTGCTTTTATTTATGATGGCCGGAGGCGTGCTTGGCGCTTTAATTGGCAGTGCTATTTCCAAAAAAGTGGATAATGTTAAAGTGGAGTTTTGCTTTAAGATACTGTTATTTGTAATTATGTCTATAAACGTATATAATATGATAGAATTTTTTTAAATACCTAACAAAAATGCAAGAACCTAAAACAAATCTTGCATTTTTGTTTGACGCGAATAATATAGTTATGTTATACTGTTAAGGTAAAATAAATTAATAAGAAAGAGATGATTTCATGATTAAGGCTTGTATAGTTGGATATGGAAACATAGGAAAATCTGTTTTAGAAGCGATTAGCGCTTCAAGTGATGTTGAGCTTTGCGGAGTTGTTAGGCGAAACGTTTGCGAGAGCCTGCCTGCAGAACTTGCAAATGTTCGAGTTGTTGACAACGTTAATAAGCTTGCTGTTAAACCTGATGTTGCAATTTTATGTACTCCTTCAAGAAGTATTCCACAAGTTGCGCCAATATATCTTGAACTAGGAATAAATACTGTTGATAGTTATGACATTCATCAAACAATATATGATGTAAAAATGGAACTTGACAAGGTTTCCAAAGCAAGCAATGCTGTATCAATACTAGCTGCAGGTTGGGATCCTGGTTCTGACTCTGTTGTTCGTGCATTAATGGAAAGCTGTGCCCCTAAAGGTATCACATACACAAACTTTGGACCTGGCATGAGCATGGGACATACCGTTGCAGCAAAGTCAATTGAAGGCGTTAAAGCGGCTTTATCAATG
>JBAQWI010000292.1:0-3576 GCA_049298835.1 Oscillospiraceae bacterium | reverse complement strand
GTGTTCAATACAGCTGTTTCCAGTGGTTTTGTTAATGGATTTATATTAGTAACTGCTATTTCTATTATTGATGGATTATATATTGGATTGTCAGCAGTTGGCATATCAAAAATATTACATAAAAAATCTGTTCAAACATGTTTGAACAGATTTGGATCAATTGTACTGATTGCTTTTGGTGCAAATATTCTGTTAAGTTCATTGGGAATTTCTATCTTTCCCGAAATATTGCTGTTTTCACATGTTACAACTAAAAATCTTTTCTTACAAGGTGTTTTATTAACTGCATCTAACCCGCTTACAATAATTTTTTGGAGTGGTGTTTTTGCCACTCAAGTAGTTGAAAACAATTTTAATAGAAGTCAATTAGTGTGGTTTGGTACAGGGTGTGTTTTGTCCACTCTTTGCTTTTTAAGCTTCATTGCTGCCATTGGTAGTGTGGCTAACACTTTTATTCCCACAAATATAATTTTAGTTATGAATCTTGGGGTTGGTTTTATTGTAGTAGGATTTGGGGTTAGGTTGCTTTTGAAAAAGGCTATATAAAATGAGTATAATCTATATCTGAACAACTACCCATTATCCCATATAATTAAGTCCTGTGGGGGCATGGTGTGAAACTTTTAATATTTCATTCTCAATTTGCAATTGTTATTTTTGTAGTTTTTTAATCTGATCTGTAGAATTAGAAAGTGCGTTCCCATAATCTGGGGACGCACTTTCTCTATATTCATCATATTCGTTGATTCATTCTTGTAATTTGTTAGGGAAACAACTTATACATTATTTTTGATAGCCCAATTAATTCATTACCGTTGCAATCTTGAAATTTATCTATACAATTCGGAACAGCATCATATTTGATAGTATTCCCATCGCTAATTCGCTCACTAACATGATAGTTAGGCTCCCGTACTATTATTATTGAATTAAAGTAAATTTCATTTCCTCCGCCTATAGTGGCATACAACTTATAGTTCGCTTTAGGTATTTTTTTAATTTGTTCGTCTATTTTCGCCTTATCATCAGCAGACAATGCACGATATTTTTCTAACGTTTTTCGACTATCATCATAAAACCATGTGTCACCTTTACAACTTACTATATAATCATATGCTTCAAGATATTTATAATTTGCTAATAACTCTACATAATGAGCTACCTGTTTTCCTTCCTCTGAAATTCTAGATAAGTCTTTATCATATGAATCCCTATCTCTCATTCGTCCTGTAAACAATTTGTTTTCATCATCACTTACAATTTTTTCAACATAATTTGGGCCAACAATTGAATCAAAAAATTCCTCACCAGATATTTTTAATTGACCTTCAATACACCATAAATACCAAGGACTAGACTCAGCTGTTGTTGGCACAACATCTTTAAGTTTAGTAAACATTTTTATAACATCATCAACATTTCCCAATTGTTTACCATTATTTTCAAAGTCAAATACTGTCCTATAAAAATCAAAGAAAATCCACTGCTGATATTCTAAACATACCTCTGCACAAACCTCACCCTCACTATCTATTTTAAACTTTTGATCCTTTACGTTCGTTAAATACAAAGTTGCTTTTTCAAGCATTAGTTTCCATACTTGTTTACCCTTTTCAAAGGTTAACGCCTTTTTTAAATCTGCACCTGCTTTTTCATCTTCAAAAAATAGATAATCAAACATTTTTGTATCCGCAGATTTAACATAACCCCAAAATTCATTGTTGAAATTAGAAACTTGTTCACCAGAAAAATTGTATTCACCTACGTTTTCGCTACCACTAACTTGGCTATCGTCGCTTTGAACATCCTGAGTTGAATCACTCTCAATTTTAGATTTAATACCCGCAACATCATTATTGGGTTTATTTGCTTGACAAGAAACAGTTAATAAGGAAAATGCTATTACAAGCATGATTGAAATTAATTTTTTCAAGTTTATCCTTCTCTCTTTACACTTACATATTTTCAATACAAAAATATTATAAGGAATTTATTAACAAATGTCAATAAATTTTACTTGTAAGGAATATATTAGTAAAATGATTATAACGTCAAATTGGCCCGATATAAGTATATTATTAATCGCTGATATGGTCTTTGCAACCCCACCTTTTAGGTTAATAATAAATATTGTTGTCTTTTGTAAACCTTCTGTATGTATATTTTAGTGTTGATAAATGTAAAATTATGGTGTATTATAGAATAAAAAAGGGTGTGTGTGGAGGAATTATTGTGAAGGAAGAGTTTAGAATTACGTTATTAAGAGATAATAACGAATTAACTAAAATAGCGGCAAAATGGTTTCATGAAAAGTGGGGTGTTCCACTGGACGCATATTTAGATAGCATTCAAGAATGTCAGAAAAAACAAACAAAAATACCTCAGTGGTATCTTATGTTGAATGATGATGAAATTATTGCTGGTGTGGGCGTCATAGAAAATGATTTTCATAACAGAAAGGATTTGACCCCTAATATTTGTGCCTTGTATGTGGAGAAGAACTACAGAAAAATGGGGATAGCAAAAAAGATGTTGGATTTTGTGTGCAAAGATTTATCTTCTATAGGATATGATGATGCCTATTTGATAACCGAGCATACTAACTTTTATGAAAAATTGAATTGGGAATTTTTGTGTATGGTGGAGGAAGACAATGGACATACGACAAGAATGTACCATACCTCATTGAGATAAACGAAAAACACCTATTATACAGATTATGAATATAACTTGAAGCAGGTAAGGCTTCATGTAAAGCTAAAAATGCGAAGTTGGAATACAAATTATTTTATATTATCTTTACATATATTGAAATTTAAAAAAGGAGGATTTTATGTTAATATCAGGATTTTGTAATATTGCCAGTCTTTTGTTGGGACTTGTCGCTTGGACAGTTCCGTTTATTGTTATTCACCAAAATAACCAGGGGGCTGTCATAAGGCAACCTTTATTTTCTGTTATTAGTTTCGGTGCTTGCGCAGTATCGTTATGCTTGCAACTTTTTGAAATAAATCATCGTGTAGAAATAAGGGATTGGTCTGCGCTTATGGATACTTGTGGAACAATAGCAATAGTTGCTGCTGTGCTTACAGTAATAACAATCATACTGAATGTGTATGTATTAACGAAGTGCCATAATAATGAAATTAAAAGTCAATAGAGTAAGGTCACGAGCATAATCTACAGTCAAAATAACTTCACATTGGTACTATATAAGTACAAGAATCTGACTCATGTACAGGGTTGGAAACTTGTGCTTATTTTTATTATAATAGGAGGAGTAAATGGTCTGACGTACTTCCCGTTGGATTTCGCATCCGTTGGATAATCAGTCAGCCATCCTCTTGTTATAAGCATTCGATTCAGCAGGTTGAAACTCTCTGAGCTTTCGTGTAACTAACCAATCTGAGTGTTAATAAGCAAGGATGGATGCCATAAGGCTAAAGGGAGGAATATTATGATTAGTATTGGAATTGATGTTTCAAAAGGAAAAAGTACAGTTTGTTTTTTAAAACCTTATGGAGAAGTAGTTTGCAAACCTTTTGAGGTACAGCACACAGAAAGTGAGTTAAAGCA
>JBAQWI010000291.1:0-4725 GCA_049298835.1 Oscillospiraceae bacterium | reverse complement strand
AAATACACCTATGCGTATAACTGATTATATTGACAGAGGTACTTTTGAATCAAAAATGGCATTTCAAAATTTAACTGATACGTATTGGGATACTTCAATTTATGAGGACTTAACTCCAGACGTAAATACTCCAGTGGGATTAAAATGGCAAAAAATTAATGATATTTTTGAACAAGCAATGCCAAAAATGATCAATGCTGAAAATGAAGCAGACGTGAACACTCTATATGAAAAGATGCTGGATGATATGGAGAAGGCGGGCTTGAAAGAAGCAGAAGAAGCCATCACAAAAAATTATCAAGAACGACTGGAATTATGGCAAGAGTCTTAATGCGAAAGGGTGAGGGTACTCAAAAGGGTACCTTCCCTATTTTATTATTCGGACCAGTATTTGTTCTTAGAAGGAAATGGGCCGTGGATTGGAGTAGGAAGGAATGGAAATAGTGAAAGATAAAAAGAAATTTAGTTTTAAGAATGTATTGGGTCATAAAAACGATTCACTTACTCAATCTATTATGAAACAAAGGTATATCTGGTTGCTGGCGACCCCTGGGATTGTTTTGACCTTTTTATTCAGTTACGCACCAATGAGCGGGATTTATATGGCTTTTACAAATTACGCCCCTACTAAAAATGGTTATTTTACTGATTTATTACAAGCACCGTTTGTAGGTACGGAGTGGTTCCGTTATTTTTTTGAGAACGATTTCAATCTGGTGATGCGTAACACGCTTATCACTAGCGTATTGACCTTAATATTCTCATTTCCGATACCCATTGCTATCGCTATAAGTCTGAATGAAGTACGTATAAAGTGGTTGAAAAAATCTATCCAAACCGTTTCGTACTTACCTTACTTTATTTCTTGGGTAATCGCAGCAAATATTGTAATCACCTTTCTCTCGGCTGATGGCGTTTTAAATACATTCTTGCAGGTCCTTCATTTAACTGATGAAGATGTTCTTTTCCTGCAAAAAGGAGAATATTTCTGGTGGATCATCGCATTGGCTAATACATGGAAGGGTATGGGGTATAACTCCATTATTTACCTAGCTGCTATATCAGGAATTAATCCTGAACAGTACGAGGCTGCCGATGTTGATGGTGCAACAAGGTGGCAGAAAATTGTACACATTACGCTTCCCGCTCTTAAACCGACTATTTTGATTTTGCTGATTCTTGCCATCGGAGGGATTTTGAATACTGGATTCGAACAGATACTGCTTTTACAAAACAATTCAATTTTGAACTTCTCCGATGTATTAGACACTTATGCATATAGATATGGTCTACAAAACGGTATGTATTCTTACGGAACTGCAGTAGGGCTATTCAAATCGGTAGTGTCCTTTATCCTCGTTATCACAGCAAATAAAATAACTCGAAAAGTTAGTGACAGCAGTCTTTTCTAAAAGATCGGAGAAAAACAATGAAGAAAAAACTAACAAAGACGGATATTATCTTAGATGTTACGATTCTGATATTCCTTGCGGTTATCACGTTTATCACCGTGTATCCATTTTGGAACATATTAATTGTGTCGCTTAACGATGCCCAAGACGCATTAAGAGGAGGACTCTTTTTTTGGCCAAGGAAATTTAGTCTTGCAAGTTATGAACAAATTTTAAGTAACAAGGAATTTATGGCTTCCGTCAAAGTTACGGTAGCACGTACCTTGATCGGAACACCAATTGCAGTACTAGTAACGGCTATGTGTGCGTATGCCGTTTCTCGTAAAGAACTGGTGGGTCGGAAATTTTTAAATCTTTTCTTTATCTTTACTATGTATTTCGGCGGAGGAATTGTCCCTTACTACATGATCATAAAGAGTTTAGGTTTGACCGATAATTTTTTGGTTTATGTCATTCCGGGAGCAATGGGAGTGTACAATATGATTTTGATTCGTTCTTACATTGACACTATCCCAGAAGACTTGTTTGAATCGGCGCGCCTGGATGGTGCAAATGATGTAATCATTTTCTTTAAAATCATTCTTCCGATTGCCAAGCCAATACTAGTGACGGTCGCTTTATTCGTTGCGGTAACCCAATGGAATTCTTGGTTCGATGCATATTTATTTACATCCAGTCAGGATTTAAAACCTATGCAATCAATATTGGTGGAAATATTGAATCAATATCAAACAGGAGATTCTCAATCATCCCAAATGTCGGCAGCTGCTGCTGGTAGGACGACAACCCCTGACAGTATCCGTATGGCAGCCACAATAGTTTCCACCATTCCAATCATCATAGTTTATCCTTTCATTCAAAAATACTTTGTAAAAGGAATGATGATCGGGGCTGTGAAGAGTTAATTATATTTAGCTTGATGCAGCAAAGGGCTCAAAGATTTTTTGATGAAATTAAAGTGTAGAAATGAGGATAAAAATTTGAATATTGTTTATGACCAAAAGACCCAAACCTTTCATTTGTCCAATAAATTCGTCAGTTACGTAATAGCAGTGGAGGAGGATAAATACCTTTCTCACTATTATTGGGGTAAGAAAATTAAGCAGGTTCACTCCCCTTCAGATTACCCACGAAAAGATCGAGCGTTTGCTCCAAACCCCGATCATATTCAGGATAGGCATTTCTCATTGGCTACTTTACCTCAAGAGTACTCTGGTACGGATATCGGGGATTTCAGGGTATCCAGTTATACCTACACTGATATTACTGGTTTGCGGGCAAATCACTTAAATTACCATGGGTATTCCATTTTTAACGGCAAGAAAACATTACAAGGATTGCCGCACACTTATGTGAAATCGGAACAAGAAGCCATGACTTTGGAAATTCAGCTGATAGATTCAAATCACGGAATGTCAGCATTTCTTCAGTATACAATCTTTGAAGACCATCCAGTTGTGACAAGATCAGTGCGTTTCCAAAATAATGGAGAAGAGGCTCTATCGATTAAGCGGGCTATGAGTATGTCAATTGACCTCCCGGATTCAGATTATGATTTAATCCAATTTCCAGGGGCATGGGGACGAGAGCGCGAAGTATTACGATCTTCCTTGGTTCGAGGGATTCACACACTTGACAGTAAGAGAGGGACCACGAGTCATACTTATCAGCCTTTCCTGGCGTTAGTTCGAAAAGATACAGACGAATTCTCAGGAGAAGCATATGGCTTCCACCTGATCTATAGCGGTGAATTTTTAGGTAACGTAGAAGTGGATTCCTTTTCGCAAACGCGCATCCAATTAGGTATCAACCCGGAACATTTTGAATGGAAATTGGGGGTAGGAGAAACATTCCAAACTCCTGAAGTAGTCATGAGCTATAGTGAAGAGGGGCTGAATGGAATGTCCCGTTCTTTCCACGAACTTTATCAGAATAAATTGATCAGAGGGAAGCATCAGTACCGTGAGCGGCCCGTCTTGATCAATAACTGGGAAGGAACCTACTTTAACTTTACAGAGGAAAAAATTCTGAATATGGCTGAAATTTCAGCTGAACTTGGAATTGAGTTATTCGTCCTGGACGATGGCTGGTTCGGAAAGCGAGATGATGATTATTCTTCCTTAGGAGACTGGACGGTCTATAAAAACAAATTACCGAACGGCCTGAAAGCGTTAAGCGATTCTATCCATAAAAAAGGTATGAAATTTGGCCTATGGTTTGAACCAGAAATGGTTTCCGAAGATAGTGATTTATATCGTAGCCATCCGGACTGGTGTATCCATACACCGGGGATTCCCAAGTCCAGGGGCAGAAGTCAATTGGTCTTGGATTTTAGCAGAAAAGAAGTACGAGATAATATTCTAAGTCAAATGAAAGCCATTCTGGATGAAGTTCCCATTGACTACATAAAATGGGACTACAATCGTAATATGACGGAACTTGGGTCGGCAGCACCGGAGATAATGCCTGGAGAAGTTGCCCATCGCTATATTTTAGGTCTTTACGAGATGCTGGAGGATTTGGTTACTACATATCCGGATATTTTATTTGAAAGCTGCTCCGGAGGCGGCGGGCGCTACGACCCCGGAATGCTCTATTACATGCCTCAAACCTGGACTAGTGACAATACTGATGCCGCTTCAAGACTGGAAATACAATATGGAACGAGTATGATGTTTCCAATAAGCTCTATGGGGTCGCATGTTTCTGATGTCCCCAATCATCAAGTTAATCGGCATTCAAGTCTAGAAATGCGTGGGCATGTGGCAATGTCAGGGAATTTAGGATATGAGTTGGATGTAACTAAGTTGACAGAACCTGAAAAAGAAGCCGTTAAGGAACAAATATCTTGGTACAAGTCTTATCGCAAGTTAATTCAGTTTGGGGACTTCTATCGCATATTAAGTCCCTATGATAATAAGCAACATACTGCCTGGATATTTGTAGATCAGAATAAAGAAACCGCCATTTATTTTTACTATCAAATCATGGATAAAGCGAACAAACCGAGTAAGATACTTAAAATGACAGGGCTGGATTCCGAAAAAACGTATCGTCTTGACGATGGGAGAATATTCGGGGGAGATGAGCTCATGTATCGAGGTATCTACTTGGATCCAGACCTGTCTGGTGACTATAAGAGCCGATGCATTGTGCTCCACGCAATAGAATCATAGAAAAGAAGCTGCATCTGAAATAATCAAAAAATACAAAAAGGTGGAGTTGTCGTGTTTTAGACAACCCCGCCTTTTTGTCTGGCGTTGTTCAATATTTTTGATAATGGTTTCTGCTCAGGAGTGCCTCGAAAAGTTAG
>JBAQWI010000290.1:0-1811 GCA_049298835.1 Oscillospiraceae bacterium | reverse complement strand
AGCTTTAGATTTAACATCTACTATTGTGGTATCAATTTTTTGTGTTCTACAGTCAAGATTATGAGTTGTTTTTTCAATTGCTTCTAACTTTTCTTTGAGAATGGAAATATCTGATATATTCTGTTGATTAGCATTGCTTGGCTCGAAGCTTTCTGCTATAAATGCAGGCAAATTCCAGCTTGAATTAAATAAACCGGATAGTGGTTTTTCTGTATTAATTTTCTGGACATCTATTGTCTTAAATAAAGGAATAAATAGAAATATCAATATCCCAAGAATTAGATTTAGCTTTTCAGAATATTTTATAAAATTAATATCAGCTTCAATTTGTCTTTTTTTCAAGTTGTACATATTGAATTTTATAAAAGCAAATAATATTACAATTATTATGAATAGATATATCAATCCGCTCAATCGAATATTGTCTAATTCATTTTTTATATTCTTAACGTTTGTATCTTTTAAATTGTTATGCTTCATGGTTTCTAATTTTGATTTATTTAGATAGTATTCAAAATTAGTATTGCATAGATTCTTTAAATTCTCAAATTTACCCTGCTTAAGAGACTCCGAATCTGTATTAGCAATTGTTTGCTTTAAATATTTAAGACCGTTGCAAAAGTCTAAGATGTGAACATATCTCAATATCAACCCAACGGTTAGTAGGGATGATAAGTAGCTACCAGATTCATTGATTTTATGATTTTGGTAGTATAAGCAGTTTTGCAACTGTATTAATTTATCCGTATCTTTATTCACTTCAAATTCTGAGCAATTTTTAAATTTATTATTACTTAGAAATACTTCCATTAATTTAATATAAGAGGCATTATATTCAGAATCTATCTTTTTGGCCTTTTCTTTGCTATTTTCAATTTCTATATAAGAATTCTGAATTGAATCATATTTTACAAAATTTAAACCGGTAAATGTTAATAATAGCGTTATAATAATTATAATTCCTGAAATAATTGGTATTCTCATAGTGATATTAGATATCATCCTAGGAGTTAGATTACTAGCTTTTATCTTTTTGGAATATCTACAATTTAGTATTATAAAAACCAATATGGGCATATTAAAATATGTGCTTACAAAAAATTTATACCAGAAAGCAATTGAACTTGATTCTGATCCGCAAAGCTCATATATATTTTCAAATATCCATGGGAAACCCATTGTGAATATTGGTAATCCAATCAATAGGGTTATTAATTGGTTACTCATTGCTTTTTTAAAATCTGTAAAAAAACTATTAAATTCCATAATTATTTTCCTTAAAATTTTCTAGATTAAGTTAGTATAATTTTGTTTGATTCAATATTTCATTTTGACTTTTAATATGATATTCTAATAATGCTTTATTAGATTCTATCCTTTCTTCTAATACCTTATTTGTAGGACTATTATCTGATCCCTGAGCAATTAATTGCATATTTACAGATATAATCATTATTATAAATGTAATAATTGAGTAATATAACCTTTTCATAATTTCTCTTTAAGTATATATAAATAAATCTTATCTATTTTCAGCTTCTAAAGCTTTGGCAGCCTTAGAAGCTGAAATCTAATTTCTTTGATTGTATAATTGCTATGATATATCAATATAAACCGCTATGCTCGTCCCACTATTCTGCCATGGACTATCTGCAGTTAATCTGAAATAATGTCGCTTTCCTGTTTCTACTTCTGCTGTGTATGAGTTAGTTTGTGATAAAAGTACTAGTTCATATAAACCTGCTGCAGCTCCAAGCGGAACTACTGAAGTAAATACTCTGTAATAAGTAGAAGAAGGAACTTCATCCCAT
>JBAQWI010000289.1:0-4447 GCA_049298835.1 Oscillospiraceae bacterium | reverse complement strand
TTACACCTGAATTTATCAAAAAATGTGAAAAGGTTTGGGGCAAAGAAGAGTTTCAAAAACGCAGAGAAAATATCTTTTCCATTAACGCAAACAACGATTATGTGCATGGCTTAGGCAACCTGCTTGCTCTTGAGAAAAACACTATATGGCTGAAAGCAAATGGATGTGAACCGCCGAATGTTGCAAATAACCATTTTATTACTTCATTAATTAACCCTGATGGTTCTATTGTAACTATAGACCCTAATGGGTCTGGTCCTGTTGCAAAGTTTGTACACCGCCTATCAGAACAGATCATGCGAATGTCCCCAAATGATCGTGAAAGTTCTTGTCTTACCATCATGGGAATTCTTCAAGCAGCTTTAGGTGGAGAACTACCTGTTAATTCAGGGAAAACGGATTGGCTTGACTTTGTTGCACAGCTAGATGATGGAGCAGTAGACGCTCTTACAACAACAGCGTCCGTTCTTCTTTTCACAGAAGAAGGACAAGAATTGCGTACATACTTAGCTGATTATATTGATAAAGAACAACTCATGAAAACACTGGAAGTAGTAAATGCTTTAAAGCAGGCAAATCCTAAATTTGCTGCTGGTATGTTTATTGTTGGTTCGTGTTTTCTGGTTAGTACTAGTATCTTGGTGACATCGATTGCAGCAGGAATCCACAATGTTTGTGAGCTTGCTGAAAAAATACGTATTTTAAGAGATACATTGTTTGCTATTGCTAAGGCAATTGGAGCAACTATCCTCATGTTCCTTGATGCACTCGACAATGCAATAAATCAGCTAAAGAACATTGCTTTATCATGGATAAGTTGGCTCCAAGACAAGTTTATTGACAAACAGGTTGCACAACTAAGCATTCCTACTGATATAGTTTCTTATACTGGCCTTATGGGTATAGACTATGATAAGGTTGATGTGGCACTATACGAAGTTAATACTATTGCAGGAGAAATGCGTTATACTTTCCCTTCCCTATTCTACTTTATACTTGATCAGCTCTCGTTTTTACGATATACGTCAGTCGATTCCTCTTCTATAATCTCTTGTGAACAGAAAATCCAACAGCAAATCATCCTTTTAAATCAGCATAGTTTGGACTTAGCTATATATAAAGATAAGTGCAAAAAATTAGATAATGAATTTACAAAACGTTTGAAGTATTTAACTTTAAAAGAAGTAACGGAATTTGTTTTCACTTAATTTTAAGGGAGGTTTTAAAAAATGTCTTGTCGCTGCGATGATATCTCAGATTGCATAAATGATATTCATATCCTAAATACAGTATTAACGGATATTGTATTTACAAAACAGAAATATGACGACGTCTCTCAATCCCAAAAAAATCTTTTAATTACAGAATCTGTAGCGTATGAGTTACAGGACACTTACCGAGGAGATATAAAACAAAAACTTCAAAATAGTATACAAAATATTGAAAACGATTTTCAGAATGCACAGTCACACATTCAAAATAAACTAAACTATTTACAGCATGCATTGAATATGATGACACGCGAAGATAACGTATATCATGCTCCTAAGGATGATGATGATATCCATTATTAATCGTTTAAATTTTTGGGGAGGCATTACTTTATGGCACATAAAGAGATTACATATAATCAAGAACAAATTGATATGTTGGCAAATGATCTTGACTTAGCAAAGAGTACTTTACAAGAACAACTGAAAATTCTTCAAAGCACAGATGAGGGCTTATTATGTACGCTTGAAGGCAAAACTCATAAAAGCTATAAAAAGCGAACTACTATGGTCATCAATAATTTGAAACATAGCATTGGTGTTTTGCAAAAAATCATTGAGCAGACAACCCAAGCAAATAATGCAGCTACAGAGTTAGATAAGCAGCTCGCTGTGAATAGTCAAAAAACTGGACGGTGAAAAGATATGGATTTATTTATTGATTTAAAATGTTTGTCAGAAACGATTGCTTCATACAATTCAGTGATAAAAGAAATCTATGATACTTGCACTAAAGTAGAAAATTTGAAAGACCAAATGACCAATCAAAAGTGGAGTGGTGACGGAAAGGATTCTTTTCTTGATATGTTAAGTATATGGCTAATACAAACCAAAGGAGTTTTAGCTGAGATTAACCGTACAAGGGACATTCTGAATAATTATGTTTCAGATAACGCTAATAATAGAAAATTGGATTGCGAGAAATTCCCTGAAAGTTATTGACCTTACTTAGTATATATTATACCGTTAGCCCCCAATGCCTATTTTTAAAAACCTTTTTTGGTACTTATGCATTGAGAGTTCTTTCGTGTCCAAAAACAGTATGCCATTTTGTCGCAATTTCATTTTATCAAATATAAGTTTACAATTTAAGTGCGCCACTTCGTGTAGAAAGACTTAAATTGACAACTAATCAACTGTATTTAAATAGTACAAAATATCAACTTAGATTTGCCTCGCACCTTCAAGCTTTTTATGGTCTTTGAAATATCTGTAGCGCTTATAAACATTTCTTTTTGTTCCCCCCTTTGACGGCTCCTACTGTTAAAGTTACTCGGTTGAAGCGCAGCAGTCAAAGTAATGTAAAATTAAGTAGAATAGATATAATTAAAATCCTCACTTTTTCGTGAGGGTTTTTGTGTTTGCTTTGGTATCTTGTCACTTATCATATCATCAACTCCTTTAAATCTGTATTGGTTTTTTTAATTTATTTATAGTTTTTCTTAATAAAAAATGGTTTAAACATTTTTTATAAAATTACGTCTCATTTTGTATAGTATTTGTTAATTTTATTTTCAATTTATGTTATATTTATTTTAGTCAAAATATTATTATAATATATTATAATATGATGCAAAAGGAATTTTAAATGAAAAAAGTTAGATTTGGAATTATTGCAATTGTCTTTGCTGATGATCTTACGTTTACAGTCACCAAAGAGGGAACTTATACTTATACCGTTAATACTGATAATGTTTCAGTTACCATTACTAGATTTGTGCCAGATACAGGTGCAAATTCAAACCCATTTATTAAAATTCCTTTAGTAATAGATAATAAACCTATTACCTCAATCGGGAGTTATACTTTTAGTAATTGTACATCCTTGACAACAATAAACATACCATCTGGTGTTAAGTCAATTGAAAAAAGTGCTTTTTAAAGTTGTATGTCCTTGAATACGGTAGTTTTTGAAGGCGACCCAAGCAAAATAACCACTGGAATAGATGCTTTTAAAGGAATAAGTACAGACGTTAAAGTGTATCTTCCTAAAGGAACAACTTTACCAGTAGGAACAACTTTGATAGTGAAACCTGAGAATATTTAAGAAATAACACCACCGATAATTGTTCCAAACAATCCTACTACAAATGGCGGAGTAGGCTATAACCCTCCAGCATCAACTCCAGTAGTTCCTCCAGTAGTAACAGAATCTAATGGGAAAACAATCGTAGTTGTATATATTCCTGCAATTACGCAAATAATGACTACAAGCGAAAAAACTACAGCACAAGCAGAAATGAAAATTGACACAGAAATTACAGATAAATCAACTACAGCAAACCCAGTTAAAATTAAAACAGAGCTTCCAACAGCTGATATAAAATCTGCAATTGAAAACTCATTAACAAATAAAATTGAGATTAAATTGATCGTACCAAATGCAATAGCGACAAACAAAAACGTATCAATTACAGAGATTAAAGCAGACAAATTAATTTTTGAACAAGCAAAAACGAGTGGCAAAGAGGTTGCTTTCATCGTAGAAACTGTAGACGGAAAAGCAATTGCATCATGGTTATTTGATAGAACTAAAATTACTAATACAACGGTTCATGTAAACCTTGCAGTTAATCTTGTAAAAGCATCAACATTAGCTAAAATTAAAGCAGCTGGTGCAGATGAAAATACAAAACCACTAGTAGTTTCATTCAACCACTCTGGCAATCTTCCTGCAAATGCAAAGATTATTTTAGACGTAAGCGCTGACTATAATGATGGAGAGGAATTGTTCCTATACTACTACAATGATACAACTAAAAAGCTTGAACCTATAAGCAAGGGAAATAAAGTTATGGGCGAAAAAGTACAAATTGAAATTTCCCATTGCTCTAATTATGTTTTGACAAAGACAAGAATACCCGCACGAGTTGAACAAGCTTCACTTGCTGTAAGTGTGTAGTTAAGCGTTTTGCCACCGATAGTGTTATTAACAACACCCTCATAGTCAAACCCTGTACCGTTTAAAACAGCTTTAATCATAACGTCTTTAGAGCGTTGCTCCTTTACAAACGATATGATTTTTGTTGCCTTAGTTGCATCTGTACCAGTATAAGCAATTACATTATAAAATTGTTTTTCAAGTTCAAGCAGATATTTGTCATACGCATCGGTTGCGGCAGTTCCACTCGTACCGCCTGTCAATGTTATTGTTTTAACCTCAAATGTGCCTGTAC
>JBAQWI010000288.1:0-2171 GCA_049298835.1 Oscillospiraceae bacterium | reverse complement strand
GACTCAAAATCCAACGAAGAAACAACCTATGGAACAAAGGAACCTATTACTTTTTCCGTTTTGTATTGTGACTCTGGATTAGGAAGTGCCGATGACAAATTTCAAAGCCCAGTTTCAAAAAAAATCACAGAACTGACTGGTGTTACTTTATCAAAAGAATATGTAGTAGGTGATCCAAAGCAAAAACTTGCATTACTTGCATCAAGCGGCGAGTATCCAGATATGATTTATACAATGGAGTTTAGTAACGTTATCATGGATGCTGGTGGATTTATTCCTTTGGATAAAATGATTGAAGAAAAAGGCGTTAACACAAAAGAAGTCTATGGCGATTATATAAATAGATTGCGCTGGTCAAGTGAAGATCCATTTATTTATATGATGGGTAACAATACAGTAAATGAAGAACTTTTACAACCTGAATTTGGTTTTCAATTACAGATGACAGCCCTAAAAGAACTGGGATATCCTAAAATGGAAACTTTGCAGGATTATGAAAATGTGATAAAAACATATAAAGAAAAATATCCTACAATTGACGGCAAGCCAACGATTGGACTATCATTATTAGCAGATGATTGGAGAATAAAGATTTCTACAACCAACCCAGCCGCATATTCTACAGGAAAGCCTGACGACGGTGAATGGTATTATGACATCAAGGAAGATAAAGCCGTACTTCATTTGACAACAAAAGAGGAAAAAGAATATTTCCGTTGGTTAAATCATATAAACGATATTGGACTGCTTGACCCAGAGAGTTTTATTCAAAAATTTGACCAGTATGAAGCGAAAATTGCAGATGGAAGAGTCATTGGACTTATCGATTCAAAATGGGAATATGGAACAGCAGAACAAACTTTGGTAGCGGCTGGAAAACCAGAACGCACTTATACTATGCTTCCTTTGGTAATGGATAATAAAACACAAAAATACGCAGCATTTCGACCATTATCTTTTTCCGGTGGATATGGTATTGGTATTACAACCTCTTGCAAGGATCCTCAAAGGGCGTTTGAATATTTAGATTGGTGTAGTAGTAAAGAATCGCAACTACTTCGTAACTGGGGCATAGAAGGCGTACATTATGATGTAGTAGATGGGAAGAGGACATTTAAACCTGATGTTTTCAAAAAGTGGTGCTCAGATCCGAATTTTTCAAAAGAAACAGGCATTGGAGTTAATGGATATCCATGGCCAGGATACGGGCTATGTGCAAAGGCTGAGAATGACGATTATTGGCATCCAATGTCTGAAGAAATTGTAAGGCAAGCATATACAAAGCCTGAAATAGAAACATTAGATGCTTATGGTGCAAAACTATGGAAGGATTTATATCCAACCAAGGACAATTTCCAAGCAAATCCATATGGAGAGTTATGGAAAATTACATTGCCAGGCGATTCAGAAGGTAATTTGATTTTAAGAAAGTATGATGAACTTACTGCAAGAACAATTCCTGAAGCAATTATGGCAAAACCGCAAGACTTTGATAAAGTATGGGAAAAGTATCAAGCAGATTTAGTTGATATTGGTATTGATAAGCTAACTCAAGAGTTTAATGGCATTATGCAAAAGCAAAAAAAATTATGGAAAAAATAGGTTGCAAATTGTAGAGCAATTCAGTATAATCTAATAAAGCTGGCTGCATGAACATGCAGCTGGCACTATTAGCGTAATATATAATTAGAGAATATGTATATCTTGTGTTTTATATGATAAGGAGGGCAATATGGAAGTAAGAATGGTTGATGAAAATACTGCAATTCAAGCAGCAGGCTTATGTGCGTGCGCATTTGATTTTTCGAGTGAGGATCATTTGAAAACAGAAGAAATTCTTATGGAGGAGAGAAAAAATCCTCGAACCTATAATGATTCATGTTGGAAAGATCGTGTTGTAGCAGTAGAAGATGATAAAGTTATTGCAACCGTGGGATGTTATCAATACCAAGTGTATTTTGATGGACAGATTGTAAATATGAGTGCAATTGGTGGTGTGGCTACCTATCCAGAATATAGAAATAAGGGTGCAATTCGAGAATGTTTTCAAAAAAGCTTTGAATATATGGAACAAAATAATCAGGTACTATCTTTTATGTATCCATTTTCGAGTTCCTATTATCGTCAATTTGGATATGGACCACTATGCAGTCATACAGAATGGTTAATTC
>JBAQWI010000287.1:0-4405 GCA_049298835.1 Oscillospiraceae bacterium | reverse complement strand
GGCATCACCGCCACCAAAATTAGAGTCGTATGCTTAAATAAAGAGGCTGGTGAGTATTCCATAACATTTGTACCGACTTCTTCTGCAGAAAACGGACGGTTCGATTTATTTTTGTCTGCAGAATCCCAAGATTATAACGCGCCAATAATCTCAGCTATAGGTATGGGACAACCTTCTTTAACAGTAGCAGGAAACCATATTTCAGGGTTGTCATTTACGGCTAATACTCCCGTTCGCCTTAAAATTACTATTGATTATCGTGATTATTGCTCAATGGAGGTAAAAGCATATGGAAATAAGGCATAAGCTTTATCCATACCCGGTGATGTCATACTATTCTGATGATTATGTGGACAGCAGTTTTGATACAGTTATCACACCAGTAAGAGATGGCTATAACATCCGCGTAGACTTCCTTGCTGAAGTAAATAATGCTGGGATATCAGATTTGCTGGTTTCGGGAAAAGCAAAAATTGTCTACCATCTTGAATGTGCGCAAACAGGATATCGGGAGGCAGTATCAACGTCTAAGAATGAGCTTTCTCATGTAATAGTCAACAAAACGATAAGCGGCAGATTGCAGGTCTGTCCGTTCATCGTCGCAGAAACAGATATTTCTGAATATGTAAATCAAAATTTTCACGAAGATTATCGAGGTTTTAAGTTTACCATCGAAGAAGGATGCGTAATGGCTGTCGGGAAACAAGTAAACATTAATGTCGATAAGGAAATCAGCGACTTATCAAATACCCCCTCAGTTTTCAGTATAATCAAAAATGATGATGAACTGGCATTAGGCATGGTTGTGAACTTTAATAGTAAAAAAATAGTTATCAAATTGCCTGAAAGGGATTTTTCCAACTTTAAAAGTTTAAAAGGTCAGGCACTAATCCAATCGGTGCTCAATTCTTTAGTTGTCATACCTGCACTTACATATGTACTCGAAGAAGTATCGAAGAGAGAGCCAGACGAAAGATATGAGTATAGCTCCTACGCTTGGTATCAGGCTATAAAAAGGGCTTTAGCGAATAAATTCAGTTGCGACATCGAAAGTGAAAAATTTACCGACCGCAATATGCTTGAAACAGCTCAAAAATTGATTAACGTCCCTCTTTCAGATGCCCTGCAGACATTATCATGCGGATACGGCAATTCCAGCGAGGAGGAAGATGAATGAAACTAACTTTTATAGAGGATGATAGCCTGATTGCTCTTAAAAGCAATCTGCCTATAATCTTTACAAAATTTGCTTCGCCTGATCCAGAATGGATTACTGAATATTTCGGTCGTTCTCCTTTCATCGAAACGAAGTATACTGTTGACGATTTCTCTCTCGATATGTCTCAGGACAAGCCTGAACTTACAGAATTTGAAAACGTTCAGCGTATTTATAATCGTCTTAGTTTTCTGTCTGCTTCCCAAGCATCCGACGAACGCCTTTGGGCTGGTCTATGCATAAAATATTTTTGGAAATATACTCAGTATAGATGGAAAATAGTAGAAAAATGCACACTTGGAAGCGTTAAGGATCATTTCTTTTTTGGGCAATCAGCAAGACGTTCTCTGACAAGAAATGCTATTGCTCGGTTATGGTGGATAGGACACCTAACATATGATCCTTCGCGAAATGATCCATATGAGTTTACTCGTTTTGTATGTGAGAGTTCAGATAACATCATGCATATTTTAGAACGTAATCCATCAAACAACCCAATGATTACAAGAGCATTTGTTTTAGCTATATTAACCGCAAGAAAAGAGGGATATGCAATTAATACAGATGCAGTGGGTGAGTTATCCAAATACCTTAATCTACTCGGCGGTACGTATATTTTGGATTGCCTTCCGGAAGCAAAGATTTATGATAAAATACTTGAGAAAGCAAGAAGTATTAAGGCTTCATAGCTGAAAGGGAAAAAGGCACCTGATGTCAGAATCAATCTTTAACCTATACAGGGATGAAAATTTTGAGAAGATACGGTATTACCTTAAAGAGCGAGGCTTTGTCACTCTTGACTCTTTGGTGCGCTTTGATTTTGATGAATTGCTTTTTGTTCCTGGTGTTTCAGAAATACTGATTTCAGAGGCAAAACAGCTTTTATATCTTTATAAGAATCTATCATCAACTGCCGCAGATATTTCAAGCGTTGCGGAGCCAGTTTGTGAGAAAAATCTCGCATCCCTTGAAAACGTAAATATAGGTGAAACTGAGAAACAGAGTAATGAGTTTGAAATCATATCGCAACAAGCCGTAAAAATAAAAGATGCTTTGATAACTGACGTTTACTCCAGCGTGCCTCGAAGCGCACCATTTATAATAAAATGCACAAATGACGGAAAAGTGTATATGAGTCAGCTTTCAAATGTAGATTTTGATCAAGCTATAAATTTAAAAGGGCTTGGCATTGCTTCCGCTGAAAATCTCAGAAAAATTTATATTGACTTTATTAACTCCCCTTCGCTTCCAGAGGATTTTTCAAATCCGATAGACTATCTCCCGCTTTCAGTCAGGGCAAAAAACTGTCTGAAACAAGCAGGTATCTATTCGCTTGAAGAATTATTGTCTTTAGCAGCAGAAGACTTGATGAGCATTAAAAATATGGGTGCAAAAACCTGCCAAGAAATAATATCCTTTTGTGAAAACGCTTCATTTCCTGAAACCGAATCATCCAACCTCTATTATCTGGAAGACGTTGTTTCTGAAAACAGACCTATTCCTATTGCCTTACTTCACAACATAGGGGTATCTGAACAGGGGATTGATTTGTTTTTGAAAAACAATTGCATAACTATTGGTGACCTATGTATTCGGGGACTAACTCCGAGGGAATATTCATTCGCCCGTATAGTTAATGATTATATGTCCATCCCTGTAACAGAACGGTTTATTTATGCAATTGATGCCTTGAAAGACAGCGCAAAAGTAAGCATGTTAAGGCGATGCAATGGAGCAACTCTAGAGGAAATCGGTAAAGAATTACAAGTGACTCGCGAAAGAGTACGACAAATCCTAGCAAAAACTTGCCGCGAGCTTGCAGGCACTGCGGAATTAGTCGCAGGGACTTTGCTTTCCTCAGATAAAGCCGCCTTTACTTTTTCAGACCTCATGAAGCTTTTCTCCACTGGAGAGTCGGCTATGTACTGCAAACTTGTTTTACAGGAATCCGATTATGTTCACTACCTTAAGTTTTCTGACAGCTTTATAAATATTGCAGTCTGTGGCTCCGATATTGAAGACAGGCTCAAAGAATATACAGAAGAAATCATCGGCGATGGTATAAATTTTTATGACAATCTTGAATTAATAGAGTCTGAGCTTATAAAGCATAATCTGGATTATTTCGATGCTGTGGATATTATGAATTTCCTTGTACATAACAGTTATCGGTTCTATGGTGATTATATCACAAAGGGCAGTCAGCCATATTGGATTGTCTGTCACGATGCCGTTCGCAAATTCTTCAATTTTGATATTAAGCTGGATTCTGATGAAGATAACGAAGATATGCGTACGCTCAGGGAAATTATAGCCAAACGCTATCAGGGATTGTCCTTGCCTCCGAATAATAGGGCACTAACCGCAGGGATGACCCGCGATGCTTCTAAATTAATACTCTCTGGCCGTGGTCGATATTGTCCGATTGAGAAGGTCATATACAGTGTTTCTCTGTTTGAAGAGATTTACAACTTTATTCAAAACAGCTCTCAGACTACATTTTATTACGCTGAACTTTTTTCGCATTTTCAAGGGCGATTTCTAGCCGAAACGAATATTGATAACTCAAACTTTCTGCATGGGATGCTTAAATTTTTATATCCTGGTGATTTCGAGTATGAAAGAGATTTGATGATTAAGATTGGGGAGCTCAGACAGGATGTGGATGACCGTTTAAGCCAGCTATTGCTTAAAAATGGTCGCTCTATGACTAGAGCAGATATTAAACGAGCAATCCCCGGCATAAATGATTTTGTCATTTCGTTCTCCGTAATGCGAGTGCCAGAGGTCATACAATGGGACTATAATGAGTTCAATCATATCGACCATATAAATATATCTCATGAAGAAAGATTAATGTTATTCGATGCTATAAAAACTCAAACTGAATTACATAACGGTTATTCCAGTGATACACTATTGTTTAACGTTGCTAAAGATATATGCAAAGACTTTTTAGTCAAAAATGATATTATAAATCCGCAGAATCTTTATTATATCGTTTCATATCTCTTTGAAAACGATTACCGATTCAGAAGACCGCATATTCTTTCTAAGGATTTTCCCGTGCAAGAAATATCGGCAACCAATATAGCACAAGTTCTGCTTCATTGTGAAACCGACTTAAACTATGAAAAATACAACCGCCTCGCTACCGAACTCGGTTGGGCTGAGGGTACACTATATGCC
>JBAQWI010000286.1:0-2750 GCA_049298835.1 Oscillospiraceae bacterium | reverse complement strand
AATTGACCCGTTTATCCGAGAGCTGCCTTCATCTAAACTAAAAGTTGAGCTGTACCCTGGTGACGCGGAAAAAATGCCATTTGATGAGAATTCCTTTGATACGGTAGTTAGCACTTTTTCATTTTGCAGTGTTAGCAATCCACGTCTGACATTAAAAGAAATTTCGAGAGTATTAAAACCTGATGGCAAATTATTGTTTTTAGAGCATGGGAAGGCAGAATCAAGATTTGTGCAGCAACTGCAAAACATTGCCAATCCTCTATATAATGTTTTTGCTTTTGGCTGCAATGTTAATCGAGATTATCGACAAATCATTTCTGATGCAGGATTTATAATTGAAAGTTATCGTTCATATAGGGCAAAAATAGTTCCGAAATTGATTGTGGGTTATCTGCATGAAGGGATAGCAATTAATGAAAAGCTTGAAGATACTGTGAGGTGACCAAATGAAAACAAGCAAACTTATATATGAACTCGGTATGCGAAGGTCAAAGAATGCTATTGTCAAAAAGTATGGAAAGGAATTCTATAGGGATTTTAATCGGAATGCTGTAGAAGTTGTAAGCCAGGTTATTGCCCAAATGCCCAATATCGGAAACACCATATTTGCTTTAAACTATGAATTTACACCAACTTATATAGCATGGTACAAAGCTTCCAAAGCGTTAGGACTTACACCTGTTGAGATACAGGGCATGTTATGGCTTGTAAACGAACGCTTGATAACAATAGTTCCAAAGAGTTGCATGAAACTCTTTATCCGTTCCTATCTTAAAAATTTTCGAAAGAAAGCCAAGGAGCACGAAAAATTGATACAGGAAAATAGACTTCATCCTTATGACTGGATTATCAAATATCGAGATGTAGATGATAACACATTTGAAATTGATATTTACGAGTGTGGCATTATGAAATTAGCCAAAGAATATGATTCCCTGGAAATTGTTCCAACGGTATGCCGTGTTGACTATATGCTGTCAAACTATATGGGAGCGGGTTTTGAGAGAACCAAGACACTGGGCGACGGTGATGATTGTTGCAATTGCCGATATATCATCGGCGGCAGTTGTGAGTGGTCACCTGAAAAAGGATTTGTTGATAGAAAGTAGCATAGGAGTGACTATGGGATGGGATTGTTGTCACATTTAATGCATGAATATTATTGTTTTTTAAACTTCCATTGCTACTCCAACTAACTGACAGCAAAGGTGACATCCACACCGAAGTGTTTGCGATGAAAGCCTTGCGTAAAGATCAGAATATAGACCAAGTCACTTGTCGTCTTTCCAGTTCCACCATTTTAATAATTCTGGGTCATGAATATCACTGGAAGCATAATAAACAGCGCAGCGAAATACATACAGCATGCAGCGGTCCACATGCATGTCCTGATATGCACATAAATTTTTGTACATTTCTTCCGGATCGAGGTTTTTTAGCTCCTCAATTGAACGATAACCTAAGTCATAGAGATCCTGGGAAATTGATTTGCCAACCCCAGGTATTTTTTGAAAGTCTTTTAATATGGCTCTTTTGTCAGATTCCTTTATTTCATCTATTGATTTAGCTGTTGAATGATTACGGAAATCTAAATCTACCATAATAACCTCCTTGTCTTATAAAATTGAAGCAATGGTTTTTGCCAGCAGGATGATCGGTAATAGCATAAATGTGCCCAGGATGAAGCTATAAATGATCAGTTTCTTAGATATATAGCCTTCCTTTAAAGCTCGTAAAATTAAATAGCTGAGCAAAGGAAGATACAAGATAATTGCGGTTAGAACACCTGGGGTATAAATTCCAAGCCATATACTAGCGATAATATGCTGTACAGCGTTAATGAGCAGGATTATCTGCGTAGTGATTGCGAGAAACATACCGGTTCCATTGGCTTCACTGTTGCTTCCCCAAAAGGTAAAGAGAAATGCGAATAGGGTAACGATAATCAAAGCTACGGAAAACTGTTCTGAGCTCATCGCTGTAGCTTTGCGTATAAGGGTGGGCAAGTCCTGCCCGTGCCTGCTGATAAAAGGAGGCATCGTCATAAATTCCTCGACGTTGTGCACCACCAGCAAAAGGGTTGCTAACCATAATGCTTTGCGATATTCCATAGAATTACCTCCATCGATTATCTAGTGTAATAATAGATTTCGGTTAGCGGTGGAAGTCTCCTGCTTGTAATCCAATATTATGCTCGACAAGAAACTTATTGGAGCCAACTGAGGGACTTTATTTTTGTTGGCTTTTATAGAATGGGTTTTTAAACTGGCAGGAGGAAAAAAGATGACCTTGCACAAACATGATGAAGAGCAAGTAGGAAACCAGGTTTGATTAATAGATGGATTCACGTTTAAACTTGATAATTTATTGGCGAACTGATATTATGCTCAGTAATACAAAGTATTATAAAATGTATATGGGAAAGGAGCAATCTAATGCCAGATAATAGCCAAACAATACTCGTTGAAATCCTCCAGGGAAGCCCGATTAATACTGGAGGCTGTAACTGCTCCGGGGGGTGTCCATCAGCCAGCAACTGTGGAGGTAATAACGATAATTACCAGGAATTGACCGCTGAGATGGCTGAAGACCTAAAAAAGACCTATGGAGATAAGGTGGAAGTTAAATATGTCGATTTTGACAAAGAGGGCTTAGCGAATTATCCCATTATGAGTCGAGTACAACAAATGGGTTATCCCTACCCGGTTACCTTAATCAATGGTGAGCCCAAGTTTGCCGGAGGAATAATG
>JBAQWI010000285.1:0-1711 GCA_049298835.1 Oscillospiraceae bacterium | reverse complement strand
GGCTTTATCTCCGTCAAATCCCAAAAATGTTTCAAACGGGATATCATGTCCATCTCTAATCATAGATATATTGCAGTGTGGGCAGTCCTTTTCATCCAAATCAAACCCTGAGCCAACACTACCGTCGGTAATGAATTCACTGTATTTGCATTTTGCACAAATATAGTGTGGTGGAAGGGGGTTAACCTCTGAAATGCCTGCCATTGTTGCTACAAAGGAAGATCCAACAGAACCACGAGAACCTACCAGATATCCATCTTGTTCAGACTTAAATACAAGTTTTTGTGCAATCATATAAAGCACCGCAAAACCATGTTTTATAATTGATGTAAGTTCCCTGTCAAGACGTTTTGATACAAGTTCTGGTAACTCATCGCCATAAATACTTTTGGCTCTGTCCCAAGTTATCTTCTGCAAATCTTCTTCTGAACCAGGAATTTCGGGGGTATATGTTCCTTTAGGAATTGCCCTTACGTCGGGGTCAATCATATCTGCAATTAAATTTGTATTGGTAATCACGACTTCTCGTGCCTTTTCTTCACCAAGATAGGCAAATTCTTCAAGCATTTCATCGGTTGTTCTCATATATAAAGGTGGCTGGTCGGCAGCATCTTTGAACTTCATTCCTGCAAGCAGAATTTCTCTGAAAATTCCGTCTGACTTGTCCATAAAATGAGCGTCACACGTAGCCACAACTGGAATGTTCAGCTTTTCACCAAGGTTTATGATTGTGCGATTGAATTCCTTAATTCTATCTAAGGAATCAATTGTTCCGTTTCGCACTAAAAATCCATTATTTTCAATAGGCTGTATTTCTAAGAAGTCATAGAAACTTGCAATAGAGCATAGCTCACCCCATTGTTTTCCAGCCAATAGTGCCTTATAAAGCTCGCCAGCCTCACAAGCGCTACCGATGATTAGTCCCTCTCTATGCTTTACCAAAGCACTCTTTGGAATACGAGGTTTCTTGAAAAAGTAGTCAAGATGTGCAAAGGATACAAGCTTGTACAGGTTTTTTAATCCAACTGCGTTTTTCACCAATATAATCTGATGGTAGGAAGGTGCTTTTTTTACATCTACCCCAGCAACAATGGTGTTTATCTGCTGTATTGTTTCAACTTGTTGTTCGGTTTTTAATTTCTCACAAAGTTTTATAAATATCATCGCTAGAACTTTTGCATCATCAGATGCTCTATGGTGGTTAAAGTCACCCAAACCTAGATGCTCCGCAACTAGGTTTAGCTTGTGTTTTTTAAGTTCTGGCAAAAGTTTGCGACAAAGAGGAACTGTATCTAAAGATGTGTGTTTCTTATCAATTTTCGCACGATTTTTTGCCGCATTGATAAATCCCATATCAAATGGTGCATTGTGTGCAATTAATAAATGATCACCACAAAAATCAAGGAATGCATTTAGTGCAGCAGCCTCGCTTGGAGCGTCTTTGACCATTGCATTTGTGATGCCTGTAAGCTCTGTGATTTTAGGTGGAATTGGTTTTTGAGGATTGACAAACGTGTTGAATTCCTCAACAATCTCGCCGTTTTTCACTCTAACAGCACCAATTTCGGTCATACGCTCAGTTGCCGCAGAAAGCCCTGTGGTTTCAGTATCAAACACGATAAATTCACCGTCAAGCGGCTCGTCCAATCTGCCCTCGACAACTTCAACGCTGTCATTTACAAAGTAGGCTTCAAGTCCATAAATAACCTTA
>JBAQWI010000284.1:0-1542 GCA_049298835.1 Oscillospiraceae bacterium | reverse complement strand
GGTATATACTGGTGTAAGATATGCTTGGATCTGGGAAGCATGTATCGATTGGCTTGATAAAAGACTCAAAAACTGCGTACACAACAAATGGAACGCACATCGACCAGTTGTGGTTTTTAGAACACAGCCTGGTATTAGGCTTTGGCATCCCTGCTCTCAGTTCTTCGTGTTGATTACAGTAAACGTTGTGCTCTGTCAAAGAACCTTACCAAAGAACAGTGCAAGAATATTAATAGCAAGTAGACTGGAAAGCAGTTAAATTTACTTTTGACAAAAGGAGTTTATCCATACGACTACATGGATTCGATAGAGAGACTGAATGAAACAAAGTTGCCACTTAAAACAGCATTCAACTCGAGGCTAAATGATGCTAGTGCAAGCAATGAAGATTATGATCACGCACAGACGGTTTGGCAGGAATTTGGTTGCAAAACTATCAGAGATTATCACAACTTTTATAATGTTTCTAATGTTCTTCTAATGGCAGATGTCTTTGAGAATTTCAGAGATGTTTGTATGAAGAATTATAAACTAGATCCCGCGTGGTATTACACAGCACCAGGCTTGGCGTGGTCTGCTGCTCTCAAATTAACCGAGGTTGAGTTGGAGTTGATGAGCGATTATGATATGGTGTTAATAATTAAGCAAGGAATTCGTGGAGGAATAAGCACCATCTCGAATAGATATGACAAGGCAAACAACAAATACATGGGTGAATCGTTTGATAATAGTAAGCCCTCATCGTTCATTGCTTATCTAAATGCAAACAACCTGTATGGTTGGGCAATGAGCAAATCTCTACCAAAACACGGTTTCAAATGGATGAGTAGCAAAGAACTTGTTGATTGAAAAGGTACTCCATGCATACTAGAAGTTGACTTGGAATATCCTACAGAGTTGCACGATCTTCAAAATGAATATCCTTTAGCTCCAAGCTCCACAGAGTATGAAACTTGATGGGTCAGTAGTATCAAAGCTGATACCAAACTTGAGTAGCAAACAGAATTATGTTGTTCATTAGGAAAAAACGAAGCTGTGCGAAAGCTTGGGTCTGAAGATCACGAAGATTCCCAGAGGCATAACATTTGAAGATTTTTACCGTTATCCGAAATAAAACAGATCCAAGAAGCAAAATAAATATATTTGAAAAATTTATTACTATATATATAATGGCTCCTCCAAAGAAATATACAACAGATGAAGAAAGATTAAAAGCTCACAGACGTCAACAAAACAGTTATTCGAAGAAAAGAGCGGAATGTAACATATGTAAAAAACTCTTTACGCTTGGCAATAAAACAAAGCACTTAAAGTCTGTCTGGCACATGAAAATAGTAAACGGAGAAGAATCCGACGTGTCATCAAATTCTGACAAAATTTAAAATTTAATTATTATTTTTTTAATTAAAATAATTGACTTTATATAGCAATGACTAGAGGCAGAACTTCGGGAATTAAAAAAGAACCTAACAGAGAAAAACTAAGAAATTTAAACGGAAGACTGATAGATGTGGGAGGACCACAATATTGGAACCTTATACG
>JBAQWI010000283.1:0-2727 GCA_049298835.1 Oscillospiraceae bacterium | reverse complement strand
GATTAGCCATCAGACAATCATCGGCTGAGAGATTCGGAATTTCATACTTTCAAATTTTTTCCTTCGACGAGATTGTTAGTAATTAAATTCATGGTTTGATAGTAAAGACTTGACAGTTGATTGTATTACTATTAAATATTTTTATATTGATATAGAAATAAATGACATACATAGATAGAATAAAACCGTTCTTAGAACGCCAACTAATCGAGTATACTTCGAAAAGCCAAAAATTAAAGAGGAAAAGAAAACTTGTAAAATGTGTATTTATTATTTCTATTTTGGTGTCAATATCGTGTAGTACCGTTTGTGCCACTATCGCAACATTTCTAATACCCCCTATCGCTATTTCGTTATTGTCTACTGCGGGTGCTTTGGCGACGGCTATTTCTCTACAATTCAATTTGAGGGGAGTAAAAGAAGACTTAAATAAAAACATTGAAATTATAGATAAAATTAAAAGTAAAATAGATTATATCGTGTCGTGTAACGGAAATTTTACGGAAGCTGATTATGAAAAAATTTTAAACGAGTTGGCTGTTTTAGCTAAATAAAACCGAATTAATAATTAATATATTTAGGAATTTTAAAAAGTTGACTAATTTGATGACATAAACATCACAATAACCGCCTATATTGATCGTTTTGGAGTTAATTTGAATGATCTGGTGACAAGTTTTTTGGGGCTTGTTTTGGGCATTTTTAGGTTGAGAAATTCATAAATTATTGAGTTTTCTAATCATTTCCAGTGAGGATTTAGGGTTGAAATCGTATTTTTTGTTCACAAATCAGGTTAAATTTAGTAAAAACAAGTCATTTTTAGAATTGGTTGGAATTTGGTTGGAAATTTGTACAATTTCTTCTAGAATTGGTTGATTTTGGTTCTGTTTTGACCATTTTATATGGTATTTTCGATGTCACTCGACAGCTACTAAAACTCAGGTCAAGATTTTCATTTATGGAAAAAAGTGAGAGAAACTCACATTTTCTGGGGATTTCTGGGGGTACCCCCATTTGGCTCAGGAACGGCAATCCCTATACTACTAAACTTTTCTTGAAAGAGGCACTCAGTAAAAATACAACCAAGCAGAAGCGAGGTTTTTCTGTTGTTGGCCCGGCTACATGGAATAAATTGCCGCTGGAGTTGCGTTTATTACAGCATAAGCCTGGTTCAACTGCATTATTTAAAAGGGAATTGAAAACGCATCTATTTCTTCAGAAAGAATCATGATTATATTATGCACAAATATAATAACTGGACTAGCAGATCTGTTAGGCGTTGCTGAGAACTTTTTGAAGGGACGCTATATAAATGTTAATTACTTACTTACTTACTTCGGTTTTTGTTCGATTTTCTCGATTTTGTTTGTATGAACTGCGAAACTAGTTTGATAAACAAAATTATTGTGTGACGCAAATAACAACACTTGGCGTGACCTAGATTCTGACCTTTCAAGACCACTGAATGACTCGGTGAAGCGAAATACCTAAAATCGCAAAAATCCCCCGAATTTTGCGCTCCCTAGCGCCATGTGTTTTAAAAGTTAAAGTTAAATTGAACATTCAAAGCGCCTTTTTCGTGGGTAACCTCAAGAGCGCCCGAGATGCACGTGCATTTGGGATCACACAGATTTTAACCTGCCACCCGCACGCTTTATCCGCTAACGGAAATGCACACCCCGCTTTAAACTTCGCAAACATGGGCAGAAGTCACCAACTGCCTTCGGTTGCTACTCATTTACCGACCCCGAAAGGATGGAAGGCTGAGTGAACCTATGGTCCGCCGAGGATTTGAACCCCGACCCTCCGCATGAGAGGCGGCGACGCTAACCGCTGACCGCTGCGCCACCGAAGACCACCTATTTAAACCTATTCAACCATATTTTAGCCTATTCCACATTTGCATTGTAAAATGCGACGCAATAAACTGTCCTAGGATCCATCTAGCGAGTTAAATTAAAACGTTTCTCAACAAGATGGATAGCGATAATAGCGTTGAGATGGGCAGCGGAAATAGAACATTAATTACCCCAGATATGGAGAATTTATTGCTGGATTTGGATCCTAGTCACTCATCATGCTGTGTGGAGAATTGTAAGGCGATAGGTGATGCCATGTTACTTCATAATATTTCAAAAACGACCATTTTAAATGTTTTTACTGATGCCTGTGAATTATTATGTCGGAACGACTTCACGAAAAGTGCATCATCTTTAAAAATTGCAATGAAATTTTTCCAAACAAGTAAGTTAATATTTTTTTTTTATTAATTTTTAAACTATCGCTATAATTACAAAAATTATAAACAGTCAACTTAAATTAATTTTTCAGATACATTAATAGTGTATATAACTATAATAGTGTTAAATCTTGTTCATATGATGTATTGCCAAGATAGTCGAATGGTGAAAAGCGCTTGGACAGATTCGAGTTTATTTTGTTACGTTAGAATTTCGAGTTCGACTCCCAGTTGAGCAGGACAAGATTGAAAATTCCCGCAGTGCGGGAAAGAGATACAGAGAGAAAGATAAATTCCCGCACTGCGGGAAAGAGATACAGAGAGAAAGATAAAATTCCCGCAACGCGGGAAAGAGATACAGAGAGAAAGATAAAATTCCCGCAACGTGGGAAAGACATAGAGAGACAGAGACAGAGACAGAGACAGAGACAGAGACAGAGACAGAGACAGAGACAGAGACAGAGACAGAGACAGAGACAGAGACAGAG
>JBAQWI010000282.1:0-1681 GCA_049298835.1 Oscillospiraceae bacterium | reverse complement strand
TGAAAATTGTCTTTTACTTGTATATAATGACTATCTAGGCTCGGCACCACATCAATTTGGTTTTAAGAAAGGTCGAGGTTGTAGAGATGCTATCTATGTTTTGAGTGAAACTGTTAATTATTATGTGTCTAATTGCTCCACTGTCAATATTTGTACTATCGATGTAACTAAAGCGTTTGATCGAATAAATCATAAAATGCTTTTTATGAAATTAATAGATAGGAAGACTCCTCTTTGTTTTATTGATGTTTTAATAAATTGGTATGGCAAGTGCATTTGTCAAATAAAATGGAACAATTTGCTTTCCAAATCTTTTTTCGTTACACGGGGTGTTAGACAAGGAGGGATTCTTTCGCCCCTTTTGTTTTCCGTTTATGTTGACGATGCTCTACAGAAATTGGTTTACAGTGGACTAGGATGTAATTTCTTTGGATTCTTAGTTGGTGCATTAATGTATGCTGACGACCTTATTTTGATGTCAGCGTCAGTTTTTAATTTACAGAAGTTAATTGCATTGTCAGAAATTTTATTTGATGAAATAAATCTCAAGATTAATATTTCTAAATGTTCTGTCATGAGAATTGGTGACAGGTGTAACACTGATTGTGTTGATATTATGATTGGCAATGAAAAAATTTCTTGGTCACATGAAATAAAATATTTGGGTGTGTATTTCCAGCAATCAAGTTATTTAAAAATTAATGTTCACTCATGCAAAGTTAAATTTTTTCAGGCGTTTAATAACATATTTGCTAAGATTGGATCAACTAGCAGCATTGATACTATTGTACAGCTCTTGAAGTCAAATTGTCTGAGTGTTTTACTATACAATCTTGAAGCAGTACAGTTGACCAAGACTAATTTAAATAACCTTAGTTTTCCAATAAATCGTGCTTTTATTAAAATTTTTCATATTTCTGATTCTAAATCTATTAAATGGTGCCAATATTATTTAATATTGTTGCCTGTTGAAAGCATTCTGGATCAGCGTAAAAGAAAGTTTTATTTTAAATTGGCCAATTCTGAGTGTCCATTGTTAAACTTGTTTTATAATAAATCTGCCTGCAATCGTTTGATTGCAATAAATGAAAAATATAATGTATTGCTATCGGCAAATAGCGCCAATTTCTTGAAGATACTGTGGGAAAAGTGTTTGACAGATTTGTCAATTTGAATTTTATTTTCATTTATTTTTTGTTTATAATGTCTCTTTGTTACTAAGTGCATTGTCAGACTTTTCGTTTTGATTGGGTTCATTTTGTAGATAAATTTATATGTTTTTAGTTATTTTATTTTATTTTGATTGTTTTTTTTGTAATTTGTTTTCTACCAATTTTGGTGAATTAAAATCAATATATTAATTCTTAATTGCTCGATAACTTCGTGTGCGGTTAAGTTCTCGGTCTCGGCAAAGAAGGTCTCGTCGGCAAGTAAGAGTTTCGTTACATTTTCACAGTCTCTATAGTTTAATATTTAGTCCCTAACGGAAGCATGGTCAAAAAGAATTCTGTCAGTAAACTTAATCAAATGTATCGTGGCGATGGTAGATAATAACTAAATTCAAAATAGGTCACACTTTTCTGTGAGAACTCGACCAACAGTCATCTGCTTAAAAAGCATGCGACGAATGCTTTCTCGCTTTGCAGCAATTTAGCGAGATGCGACATACACTATATATACA
>JBAQWI010000281.1:0-2379 GCA_049298835.1 Oscillospiraceae bacterium | reverse complement strand
GGTACGGTTGTTATTGCTCTATTAAACGCCGTTATTCAAAAAACAGTGTCCTACGCCGAAGGGCTACACAATGACATTCTAGAACGATATATTACACTTGGTATGATGGATAAGGCATTGGGTGCTGATTTAGAACTGTTTGACAATCCAACGCATTATGATAAATTCACTTCAGTCAAACGCGACTCATATGCTACAACATATATCTTGTGGAATGCACTTGATTGTATTAGTTCGTTTATTACATTTTCAGGTGCATTTGCTGTGCTTTGCACAAGCAATTGGTTATATGGTGTATTAATGGTTGTTGCTGCTTTTCCCTCTGCAATCGCAGGGCACAAATATACCAAAATCTTATATCGACTAGGGCTAACACAAATTAATGACGAGCGTAAAAAAGGATATCTTTATGAGGTGGCATCAACCAAGCAGTATGCACAGGATATACGTTTGTTTGGGATTGGTGGTATATTGAAAGATAGGTATACCTGCCTGTGGACTAACATATTTACCGCCAAGAAGAAAAAAATTAAAGCGAGAACTATCTTAACCACTATACTTGAATTTTTGCCAGAGCTTGTAATTGCATTCATCACACTGAACATCTCATTTAAGGCTCTTAGCGGGATAGCAACTGTTGGAGATTATTCGCTTTATACAGGGCTTTTAGGTCAACTTTGGTCGGCAATATACATGCTGACAAATTCAGCTGTAAATATATACGAGAACAAACTGAAAATAGATAATGTGAAGTCTTTTGATACGATGGGTAAAAGCATTAAAAATGTTGGTAATCGTTTGCTTGAATCTGTCGAAACCATAGATTTTATTCATGTTAGCTTTTGCTATCCACAGGCAAACCAAAATGCACTGAATGACATTAATTTCACAATACATAATGGAGAAAAGTTGGCCATTGTTGGAGTAAATGGTGCAGGTAAATCAACATTAATTAAACTTTTACTTAGATTTTATGATGTGAGTGGAGGTCAAATTCTGATTAACGGTGTCAATATTAAAGAGTATACAATTGACAGTCTACATAAATGCTTTAGCTGTTACTTCCAAAATACGCCTAATTACGGATTTACGTTGCGTGAGAATATATCAATTGCAGATCAGCGTACACCTGTTGATAAAGAGATTTTGGACGCAATTTGGGAGAGTGATGGGAATACTATACTCGCAAAATCTCCATCCGGACTTGACACTTACCTCACTCGTGCATTTGAGGATAGTGGGATTGAGC
The DNA here is from genome assembly GCA_049298835.1 of Oscillospiraceae bacterium. GTDB lineage: Bacteria > Bacillota > Clostridia > Oscillospirales > Ruminococcaceae > Paludihabitans. The sequence continues at coordinate 1,130 of JBAQWI010000281.1, read as the reverse complement.
TATCTGGTGGGCAAAATCAAAAAATTGCACTTGCACGTACATTTTACCGTAGTAGCAGTGCACTTATTTTAGACGAGCCATCTTCTTCTCTTGATCCAGAAGCCGAGCACAGATTATTTCAATCGCTTGAACGACTATGTAAGGGGAAAACGACATTGTTTACTTCCCATAGGCTATCTAATATTAACCTTGCTGACCGTATTGTTGTAATAGAAAATGGTGAGGTTATCGAAATTGGAACACGTGAGGAACTACTCAAGAATCCGCAGAGGTTTGCTCAACTTTATCAATATCAAGCAGAAAAATTTAAGACATAGGAATGATAAAATGAAAATTGCAGTAATTGATGATGGAATAAATCCCGGTTACTATCCCAATATTGGTGACCTCTGCTTTGACTTGAAAGTGAATGAACGCAACAAGATTGTAAAACGGATTAGATATGATAAGGTTACTCCAAGTCATGGAACTACTTGTGCGGCTATTATAAAGAAATATGCACCAACTGCACAAATCGGCAGTATAAAGATGATTTCCGACGATACTTTTCGTGGTAAAGCAAATCATCTTATTACTGCACTGGAATGGTGTGTGCACAATGATATTAAACTTGTACATATGAGCATTGGCAGTAGCCAAGTGAAAGATATTGAGCTGATTAGCGTAGCAGTAACAACGCTTTTGGACAGCGGATGCAGTATTGTTGCAGCACTTACAAACACAATGAAGTTTTCAGTTCCCGCTTGTCTTGAAGGCGTATTTGGTGTTAAGACGAGTGACACTTTAGAAAACGAACAATTTGATGTAGTTGAAGGTGGTCTTTATGACGTGCCATTTATAGCATCTAGCAAACATGCTCTTGTTGACTATATGGGCATAGAACATATAACACCATTATGTAACAGCTATTCAGCTCCGCTAATTACTGCACAAATACATAATATTCTTGAAGTGAAACCTCAGCTAACTGGATTGAAGATACGAAATGCACTTGGATTACATAGAATAAGAACATATCAAGAATTGATTGCGAAAACCCAACTGATTTCACAACCGATTGTCATACCTATTATTTGTGTAACAGGAGAAAAGCACACAGTTTTATCTGCTACTTCTGAATTAAATCAGTT
>JBAQWI010000280.1:0-11644 GCA_049298835.1 Oscillospiraceae bacterium | reverse complement strand
GTATACAGCAGGGTTCTCTGTTTTCAATTGGTCAATTGTTTGCGGAGTTCTAACACCAGCAACAACGTCCTCGCCTTGAGCGTTCATAAGGTACTCGCCATAAAGTTTGGCTTCACCAGTTGAAGGGTTACGAGAGAACGCAACACCTGTTCCAGAAGTAGGACCCATGTTACCAAATACCATTGCTTGAACGTTAACAGCAGTACCCCAGTTTGAAGGGATATCATTCATACGTCTATAGTAATTTGCACGAGGATTATCCCATGAACGGAAAACTGCTTTGATAGCGCCCATCAATTGTTCTTTTGGGTCACTTGGGAATTCTGAACCGATTGCAGATTTATATTCAGCTTTAAAAAGCCTAACCATTTCTTTTAGGTCATCAGCAGTTAAATCTGTATCAAGAATAGCTCCTTTTTCTTCCTTCATTTTGTCAATTAGTACTTCAAAATGTTTCTTTCCAACTTCCATAACAACGTCGGAATACATTTGAATAAAACGGCGATATGAGTCATATGCGAAACGGGGATTTCCAGTTTTGGCTATAAAGCTTTTAACAACATTGTCATTTAAGCCAAGGTTTAGGATTGTATCCATCATACCTGGCATCGAAGCTCTTGAGCCGGAACGAACAGAAACTAGTAACGGATTTTCTAGGTCACCGAATTTTTTTCCACAGATTTCTTCAAGCTTAGAAATATATTGCATAATTTCAGCTTGAATATCATCATTGATGACTTCACTATCTTCGTAGTATTGAGTACAAGCTTCAGTAGTTACTATGAAGCCTTGAGGAACCGGCATGCCAAGATTAGTCATTTCAGCAAGGTTAGCACCTTTGCCTCCTAGTAGCTCACGCATGGAGCCACTTCCTTCTGAAAAAAGGTAAATGAATTTTTTGCTCACTTTAAAACTCCTCCAATATTTAAGTAGTAAACACGAAATAAAACCTGCCTATATCCCCATTGCAAGTCAACTACGTGCAGCGTAATAACACCTACGATTCTGTTCGCTTGTGTATTTTTACATTATAGCAAATACTATCAAAATTTACTACATATTTATAAAAAAAATAGAAGATATTTAGAATTTTTTTTAAAAGTTACAAAGTTTTTGTGTTTTACTTGAAAAAGCTAGTTATTATTGCAATAATATAAGTAGCAAACAATGTGGAATAAATAATAAGTTATAGAAAATATTTACAAATTGAGGTAAAATGTATGTTAAATAAATCCGCTATCATATTAGCTGCAGGACAAGGCACTCGTATGAAATCCGATAACCCAAAAGTGTTATGTGAGGTGCTTTTTAAACCCATGATAAATTGGGTAATTGATGCCTGTAACGATGCAGGAATTGAAAACATTTGTGCTGTCACTGGCTATAAGAGTGAAATGGTGAAAAATTCAATTGATACTGCAATTGAAATCGCTATTCAAGAAAAGCAACTTGGTACAGGCCATGCAGTAACCATGGCAAAGGACTTTTTAGAAAAAAATGGTGATGGCGATGTGATTGTGTTAAACGGAGATGCTCCGTTTATAGATGTATCCACCATTCAAAATGCCTATGATATGCACAAAAAACAAAATAATGCAGTAACTGTTATTACCGCTAGGCTAGATAATCCTATGGGTTATGGCAGAATTTTGCGAAATCGCAATGGAATTGAGCGTATCGTTGAGCAAAAAGACGCTTCAACAGATGAACTTATCATAAATGAAGTTAACTCTGGTGCATACTGGTTTAACGTACGCTATCTACTAGATGTACTATTTGAGGTTGACAATTCAAATGCACAGGGTGAGTATTATCTCCCAGATACCATTGCGTTGTCATTAAAAAAAGGACGCAAGGTAAATGCCTATATCTCAAAAAATCCTGATGTAATTTTAGGGGCAAATTCAAGAAAAGATTTGCTTAATTTAAATAATATCGCCAAACAGCGTGTGGTTGATAATCATATGGAAAACGGCGTTGAATTTGTGAGCCTTGATGGAGTGGTTATTTCAAAAGAGGTTAAAATTGGCAAGGGTACGATTATTTTACCAGGAACTATTCTGCGTGGAAATACTTCTATTGGCGAGGGTTGCATTATAGGCCCAAACAGCCTAGTTGAAAACTCAATCATTGCAGACCGCACAAAACTAAATGCATCACAATGTTATAACTCGCAAATTGAGTCTGATGTTTCAATTGGCCCATTTTGCCATATTCGCCCAAATTCACGCATTATGAATGGCGTGCATTTAGGCGATTTTGTTGAGATTAAAAACTCTACCATAGGGGAAAACACACACGTTTCACACCTCACTTATGTTGGCGACAGCGATGTAGGAAAACGTGTTAACTTTGGCTGTGGTGTTGTAACTGTAAACTATAATGGCAAGTCGAAGGCTCGTTGTACAATCGGTGACGATGCTTTTATCGGATGCAACACAAATCTAGTTGCTCCAGTAACAGTGGGTAATAAAGGCTATACTGCGGCAGGTTCAACCATTACAGACGATGTTCCAGAGGAAACCCTAGCGATTGCAAGAGCAAGACAGGTGAACAAAGAGGGCTACAATAACAAATTAAGAGGATAGGCTATAGTTAGAGGTGTAACAAATGGAAAATAAAAAACTTGTTATGGCGTTTTGGAACGATATGGGCAGTCAAAAATGGAACAGCTTATATTCCTATTTTGAACAAAACGCTATTATTAATTGGAATAATACAAACGAAAGCTTTACTGTTAATGAGTTCGTAATTGCAAATAGCGAATATCCTGGTAACTGGATCATTACGATTAAACGATTAGAATGCATAGAGTCATTAGTCGTTTCTGTTGTAAAGGTTCAGCTTAGTGATGGCGATGCTTGTTTTCACGCAACATCTTTTTTTGAAATCAAAAATGAAAAAATTGAGCTATTGAATGAGTATTGGGGTGATGATGGTCAAGCTCCACAGTGGAGAATGGATAAACATATAGGTAAGCCAATCAACCCTGCAAAACAATTATAACTCATACAACATATCTCCCTAAAACAGTCATTTCATAACCGAATAATACGAGTATAAAGGAGAAAAAGCCGATGAATCTACATGGGAAAGACATCAAAATTTTCACAGCCAACTCAAACAAAAAGGTGGCAGAGCAGATTGCAAAAGGTTTAGGTATTCCAGTTGGGCAATCTGAGGTTACCACTTTCTCTGATGGTGAAATTTCTGTTTCAATCAAAGAGTCTGTTCGTGGCTCTGATGTGTTCGTGGTGCAATCGACTTCCCAACCCGTAAATAACAATCTTATGGAACTGCTTATTATGTGTGATGCCTTTAAACGTGCTTCAGCAGGACGAATTACTGCAGTTATCCCATACTTTGGCTATGCAAGACAAGATAGAAAGTCAAAGGCAAGAGATCCAATTACAGCAAAACTAGTCGCAGATTTAATCGTGGCAGCAGGGGCTGACCGTGTGCTTACAATGGATTTGCACGCTCCACAAATTCAAGGTTTTTTCAACGTTCCAGTAGATAATTTGCTAGGCGTTCCAATTTTAGCTCCTTATTTTATAGAAAAGTTTAAGCATTGTAAGGGTGATATCGTTGTTGTTTCCCCAGATTTAGGTTCAGTTACAAGGGCACGAAACTTTGCTACAAAAATCAATGCTCCCCTAGCTATTGTTGATAAACGCCGTCAAGGGGCAAATGTTTGTGAGGTTATGAATATTATCGGTGATGTAAAGGGTAAAAAAGTAATCTTGGTGGATGATATGATTGATACCGCAGGAACTCTTTGTAATGCTGCTGCTGCTGTGATTGAAAAGGGTGGCGCAACCGAGGTTTATGCTTGTGCAACGCATGGCGTTTTATCGGGTCCTGCAATTGAACGTATTAAAAATAGTGCGATAAAAGAAGTTGTTATTCTTGATACCATCGAGTTACCAGCTGAAAAAAATTGTGCTAAAATTATACAAATTGAGGTTGGACCTGTGTTTGCTCAAGCGATAGACCGTATTTATCAAGACAAGCCTGTTTCGCCATTATTTGGATAAACAAGCATATTTCACTATAATGGTTAGCATTTTACGGAAAATGCTAACCATTATATCTATTGTCAACACTTTAAATCGGTGATATAATGAATAAGTATAAGAATAAGTTGAAAGAGGGTAAATAAAATGGCTGAGATAAAAATAGAATTAACCCAAAATAAGAAAGAAAAACCGACTGACGAGTCAAAATTAGGTTTTGGAAAATGCTTTACAGACCATATGTTTATTATGGATTATACTGTAGGACAGGGCTGGCACGATGCAAGAATTGTTCCTTATGGTCCAATTCCACTTGATCCATCATGTTCTGTTTTTCATTACGGACAAGAAGTTTTTGAAGGGATGAAAGCATATAAAGTCGCAAATGGCGACATTCAATTCTTCCGCCCAGAAGAAAACTTTAAGCGTCTAAACGTTTCAAACGAGCGTCTTTGTATTCCACAAATTGATGTTGATTTGTGCATAGAAGCTTTAAAAACACTTGTAAGAGTTGATCAAGATTGGATTCCTACAAGTGAGGGAACATCACTATATATTCGTCCGTTTATCATTGGTTGTGAGCCTGTTTTAGGAGTGCACCCTGCAAATAATTACAAATTTATCATCATACTTTCACCTGTTGGCTCCTATTATGCAGGTGGATTAGCTCCAGTTAAAATCTTTGTTGAGTCAAACTATGTTCGTGCAGTACGTGGTGGTATTGGCTGTGCAAAAACAGGTGGTAACTATGCGGCTTCTTTAAAAGCACAACAAGACGCAACAGGATATTCACAAGTTTTATGGCTTGATGGCGTTGAGAGAAAGTATATAGAAGAAGTTGGAGCAATGAACGTATTCTTTGTAATTGGTGATGAGATTGTAACCCCTGCACTTCAAGGCTCAATCTTACCAGGTATTACGAGAAAATCTTGCATTGAGATTCTTAAATCATGGGGATACAACGTAAGTGAACGCAAGCTTTCAATTGATGAAGTTGAAGAAGCTGCAAAAAATGGTACCCTAAAAGAAATGTTTGGAACAGGAACTGCTGCAGTTGTTTCTCCTGTTGGCGAGCTTAAATATAAAGACCAACAAATCACAATCGGCGACAACAAAATTGGCGAAATAACTCAAAAGTTGTATGACGCTCTAACTGCAATTCAACTTGGCAAAGCTGAGGATAAATTCGGATGGGTTGTCAAACTATAATTTAACATATACTGTAAAACCACCCGTCTAAAGGGTGGTTTTACAGTTTTAAAATGGTAATCATTTTCTTTGTAAATGTCAACAAATTTAATTGTATTTGTGGTATAATGATAGCAATTAATAATTATGATTGGAGTTTGTAAAATGCAATATGAAAAATCTTGCGGCGCAATTGTCTATCGCAAGTTTCATGGCAATGTTGAGCTTTTGCTCATCAAAAATGCAAACGGTGGACATTGGTCGTTTCCTAAAGGGCACGTAGAACACGATGAAACTGAGGAAGAAACTGCATTGCGTGAAATTAAAGAAGAAACAGGGATAGATGTTATACTCGATGGGGATTTTCGACAAACTATAACATATGCACCAAAAAAGGACATATCCAAAGATGTAATCTACTTTTTAGGCAAAGCAACCTCGTATGACTACACTCCTCAAGAAGAGGAAATTGCACAGATTAAATGGGTTGAAATTAATCATGCCAATTCGATTTTGAGCTATGATAATGATCGCCAGCTAGTGACAAAAGCAAAAGGAATTATCAAAGATAGCTATTAAATTTTAAATGGGGTTAGCGCAGTGGTTAAGTTTATTTCAAACCAAAAAGTAGAGGTTGACATTCATAATATGACACACGAACAAGCAAAACGTTATCTGACACAGTTTTTAAACTCTGTAAACGGTAGTGTTAAAGAAGCAAGCATTATCCACGGATATTCAGGGGGCACAGTGCTCAAAGATATGGTGCAAAAGGGTCTTCGTCATCCTAAAATTAAAGCAAAAGTAAAAAGCATGAATGCAGGTATTACAATTTTAATGCTAAATTAAAAAACCACCACAAACGTAACAGTTTGTGGTGGTTTTTCCTATTGCTGATAGGCAATTTTATAAATTAGAGCTTGATATGGTTGGAATGTCTTGGCACTGAATTCTTTTTTGTGGCTCATAATTTTCAATGGGAGAAATTCATCACCCACACGTAGTGGGGGCATGAGATAATCAAACTCATTATAGATGAAATCGTGACGTTGATAAAAACCAATCCTGCGAGATTTCATCTCGTCTTGTGGAAGTTCAACCTCCAAAATGACATCTTTTTGATACTTCTCAACCACGAAGTCAAGCAAATCTCCACCAAGTCCTTGCCCTCTTACACTTTCGTCCGTTGCAAAGTTTTCAATGAAAATAAACTCACCCAAATCCCATACAATCATAAACCCTAGAACTTCATCATTGTCATTTCCAAGGCATTCAATGTGGTAATGTCTGTTTGTTGTAAAAAGCTCATATTGATTTTCTTTTGTGCGCATTTCATTATTAGGGAATGAGGCATCCATAATTTCAAAAATGCGTTGAAAATCCAATTCTGTAGCACGAAAATATAGCCGTTGCATAAGTACCTCCCAAAATGATATTACCTATTATTATAGCAGAGTGAATGGGATTGTCAAATTGAGCAAAGAAAAGAGGTCGCCATTTGGCGACCTCTTTTTATGTATTGATTATTCAGCGTCTTTGTTCCAAGAATACATTTTCCTAAGTTCTGCTCCAACTTTTTCAAGCTCATGCTCTTTTTTCATTCTTCTTGTAGCTTCAAAATGAGGACGTTTTACTTGATTTTCAAGTATCCAGTTTCTTGCAAAAGTACCATCTTGAATTTCAGTTAAAACTTTCTTCATTTCTTTTTTTGTTTCATCGGTGATGATACGTTTGCCAATCTCATAGTCGCCATATTCAGCAGTATCAGAGATTGAATCTCTCATTTTAGAGAACCCACCTTGATAAATCAGGTCAACGATCAATTTCATTTCATGGATACACTCAAAATATGCGTTTTGAGGATCATAACCTGCCTCAACCAATGTTTCAAAACCAGCTTGCATAAGAGCGGTTACACCACCACAAAGAACAGCTTGCTCACCAAAAAGGTCTGTTTCAGTTTCTTGTTTAAAGCTAGTTTCCAAAACGCCAGCACGAGAGCCACCGATACCAGCTGCATATGCTAGTGCTGTTTCGACTGCTTTACCACTTGCATCTTGTGCAACTGCAACAAGACAAGGAACGCCTTTTCCCTCAACATATTCAGAACGAACCGTATGACCAGGCCCTTTAGGCGCAATCATAATAACGTCAACGCCAGCAGGAGGGATAATTTGTCCAAAGTGAATGTTAAAGCCATGAGCAAAAGCAAGGGTTTTTCCAGCAGTCATATGCTTTGCGATGTGCTCATAGTAAACACCAGATTGTCTCTCGTCTGGAAGTAATATCATAACCAAATCGGCAGCCGCCGCAGCTTCTTCAACAGTAGCAACTTTAAGTCCAGCCTTTTGAGCTTTCTCCCAAGATTTACTTCCATCATAAAGTCCAACGATAACATTAACGCCGCTTTCGTGTAGGTTTAGTGCGTGTGCGTGCCCCTGTGAGCCATATCCGATAATAGCCACAGTTTTTCCTTTTAGTAGATCAAGATTACAGTCTTTTTGATAAAATAGTTTTGCCATAATTTTTTCCTCCATTTTAATATGTAGTGTTTGTGGTGAAAAGCAGCTTTTTGTAAAAAGTTATGCCACACCTATATAAAATGTATTAACCTCTTTGTAAGAGGTCTGCATATTACGCCTTAATTATATTTGTGCCTTTTTCAAGTGCAATTGTACCAGTTCTAACCACCTCAAGAATTTTGTAGGGTAGCAACAATTCCATAATAATTTCAACTCTTTCGCAAGTATCAGAAATTTCTATCGTCATAGTGCTTTTTGAAATATCACAGACTTTGGCTTCCATAACACGAGCAACATCCATAATGTCACCACGGGTTTTAGGGGAACACTCTACCTTTATCAGCATAAGCTCACGGGAGATAGTTTCCTCTGGCAAAAGCCTTTTTAACTTAATCACATCAATTAGCTTGTTTAGTTGTTTTTCAACCTGTTCAACGGTATGATCGTCTCCGTCCACAACAATTGTGATGCGTGAAATAGTCGAATCCTCTGTAATTCCAACGGCAAGGCTGTCGATGTTGAACCCTCTTCTTGAAAAGAGCCCAGATATTCTGGATAAAACACCAGCGTGGTTTTCAACAAGTATAGATATTGTATGTTTCAATGTATAAAATCCTCCTATATTAATTTTTAGGCAATATTGCAAATTAAATGGATACAATGTAGGGGCGGTTAGTAACCGCCTCGATCAAAACCACAAGTTTTATAATTATCTACAGTGTAGCTTCTTGGGGACTTACAACACATTCCAGCAAAAACGCTTTGTTGCAGTTTAGTAATTCTTCAATTGCAGACTCAATGTCACAGTCATCACTAATGCATTTTGACTTCATTGAATAAGCGGCTGCAAGGCTTACAAAATCGGGATTTCCGTCTAAGAATACGGCAGTTTGATTGCCATTATATTGTGCATCTTGGACTTCACGAACCATTCCAAGACGAGAGTTATTCATGATAATTATTTTAATTGGAAGCTTGTTTTGACGAATTGTCGCAAGTTCCATCATTTGCATTTGAAAAGACCCGTCGCCACAAATTGCAACAACCTGTTTTTGCTCATCAGCAAGCTTTGCACCGATTGCGGCAGGGATAGAGTAACCCATTGTTCCCATACCACCGCTGGTTAGAAAGCGCCCATTTTCAATGTTGTACCCTCTAGCCGACCAAATTTGGTTTTGTCCTACGTCTGCAACAATGATAGTATCGTCACTAGCTTTTTTACAAAGGGTGGAGATAACCTCTTTCGGGCTAACAACTCCGTCAAAATTTGTCTTTGTATTTAGTTTACTCGTTTTAAGTTTGAATGTCCAGTTTTCAAAGGAAAGAGTGGCGATACTTTTACAAATTTGAGATAGTATTGTCTTTGCATCCCCAACAAGAGGAATGTCAATCTCCATATTCTTGCCGATTTCAGCAGGGTCAATATCAATATGTACAATGGTTGCGGATTTGCAAAGTCCCATAGGCGACATAATTGCCCTGTCGCCAACACGAGCGCCAATGATTAAGAGCATATCAGCCGTATTCATAGCTTTATTTGCGGCAGCCTCACCGTGCATTCCAATCATACCTAGGTTTAACTCGTAATTTGGCGAGATTGAGGAAATGCCCATCATAGTGGTTACAATTGGAATATTTGCAGTTTCAGATAAAATGCGTAATTCCTTAGTTGCATTTGCGGCAAAAACACCACCACCTGCACAGATTAAAGGGCGTTTGGATTTGGACAAAGCAGACACAACACGTTTTATCTGTCCAACATTACCGTGAACACTAGGCTTGTAGCTTCGTATATCTATTGTTTCTGGATACTCAAATTCAATCAGTTCCTTTTGAATGTCCATTGGAATATCAATTAAAACAGGGCCTTGTCTGCCGGTTCCTGCAATATGGAATGCTTCCTTGAAAATGCGAGGAATATCATTTGCATTTTTTACAAGATAACTGTGTTTCACAAATGGTTCAGCAGAGCCTGTGATGTCTGCTTCTTGAAAAACGTCCCGACCAAGCATATCGCTTGAAACCTGTCCAGTGATTACAACTAGCGGGATTGAATCCATATATGCGGTTGCAATGGCAGTGATAAGATTTAATGCGCCCGGTCCAGAGGTGGCAATGCAAACTGCGGGCTTTTTGCTTATTCTTGCATATCCACTAGCGGCGTGTCCCGCATTTTGCTCATGGCGTACTAAAATATGTTTGATTGATGACATTGAAAGAGCATCATAAAATGGGCATATTGCAGCACCTGGATAACCAAAGACGACCTGAATAGCCTCTTTTTGAAGACACTTAACAATTGCACTAGCTGCGGTTATCATTCTATATCACTCCTTCAATAATTTATAGTTTTAATTATAATATTTTTGCCAATATAATGCAACACTTTTTGCCTTTAATGTGATAAAATCATTAAATTTAAAAAACATGTCGTTATTGGTTGAATTATTTACCCAAAAATGTTATCCTAAAAGAAAGTATTTATACGAAAATAAATCAGGTAAACTCTTGGAGGCAGATATGAAAAAAATAATAGCGACGTTTATGGCAATTGTTACGATTGCTACAGTTTTTGTGGGATGTGATGGCAGCAACAGCGTTAAAAATAAAGTTGTGCCATATCCTGTATCCGTAAACAATGTTACAATTGAAAAAGCACCAAAGGCGGTGGGCTCATTATCACCGGTTATGACAAAAATATTGATTGATTTAGGGTATATAAGTAAAATTGTCGGCTACACAGATGGCGAGGTTTTACCAGAAATTCCTGCTCCTAAGCCAGTCGCACCAAAATCCGAGGGATTTAAATGGTTTTGGGAGAAAAAAGCTGAACCAGTTGTAACAGAGCCTGCGCCAGAATTACCAAAGGGCGAAATTGGTACAGCATTGAAACCTAACTTAGAGAAAATTGGAGAATATCTACCAGAAGTTATTTTCACTACAGTTCCAATCACCAAAGCACAGATGGATAAACTCGATGCTGTAAAAATAAAAATTGTAGTTGTCCCAGCGGCAAAAACAATTGAAGAGTTAAAAACAAACTATGTTAATGTTATAAAGACAATGGATGGACAAAAGGAAGCAGATGCTAAGGGTGCTGCTCTCGTTTTGGAAACTCAGCGTCAGATTGACTATATTGTATCAGTTACACCAGAAGCAAAGCTTAGCTATTTGTATGTTTGTTCAATTGATCCATTGATTGCAACAGGCGATACCTATGAGTCTAATTTAATTTCACTAGTTGCAACTAATTTAGCTGGTGAGTTTAGTAGTTATACCGTAACTCCAGAGCAGCTAAAGACATTAGATCCAGATGTAATATTATATTCTTCTGATTTAAACAAGGAAAACATTGCTCAAAGTGAGTTGTTTAAAACAAAAAAGGCAGTTGTAGAAGACAAACTAATTGCGATTGATAAAGCACTTTTGTTGAATCAAACCAAAGACGTTGCCCAGTCAATAAAAGCGATTGCAAAATTAATTTATCCTACAGTTGATTTTGAAGAGCCAGTATCACAGGTTTCTAGTGGACAGAAAAAGAAATAAAAATCCCCATTTTATTTGGTTTTGCAAGGAGTAGCTTATGAGAGTAGTAAAGATATTTGATTCAACACTGCGTGACGGTGCTCAAGCAGAGAATATCTCGTTTACATTACAGGATAAAATGCTGATTGCGAAAAAGCTTGATAAGCTTTCAATCAGTTATATTGAAGGCGGTAATCCTGCTTCAAATCCCAAGGACATGGAATTTTTTAACCATGCCCCCAAGCTTCAACTTAAAAATGCAAAACTTGTGGCTTTCGGTGCAACTAGACGGAGAGATACAAAAATTGATGAGGACAGCAATGTAACTGCTCTATTAAAGTCGAATGCAGAGGTTATCTGTATCTTTGGAAAAACAAGTGCGATGCAGGTAAC
>JBAQWI010000279.1:0-3470 GCA_049298835.1 Oscillospiraceae bacterium | reverse complement strand
GCTCAATTCCTGGATTTGGCAAAAGAAACGGGAAAATGAACGGGGATTAGGCTTAGAGAAGACAAGTTCTTTTGTTTTTGCCCTATTGACAGTAAGTTTGTGGCTGGCTACCCATTCTAAAACATGGTCAAATGACACAACAACGGCAGATTGCGAAACAAATAACAAAGAATTTGGGCCGAAAATGAGGGCTGGCTTAGCCTGGCTATAAATCGTATCGTAGAGAATCGTAGAGAAGAATATGGGCGCAGGCATACGGCATCTTTGCCCGCATCCTTATATTCCACTTTATTTGCTATACTTTAATCTAGATCAAAATCCACTTCACTTCGGCTCCCGATTCCAGTCAAGTTAGATTTATAGTTATAAAACATATCTTGATTACACCAGAACTTATCCAATTTATTCTTGAATTGATTCAAGGTATCAGATGTAACTATATTGTTAGGCAGACTATTCCAGATATTTATAACCCTGTTAGTAAAGTAATATTTACGCAAATCATATCTAGTTCGAGCTGTGTTAATTTTCATACTATTACCCCTTGTTACATTAGATCCAGAATAATAAATAAAATTTGGAACAACGGCTTGATCATACTTGCCCGTCAGTATCTTGTAAGTTTCGATCATATCCCCTCTTACTCTACGAAATCTGAGAGTACACAAATTACATTTTTTTAATCTTTCAACATAAGATAAACCCTTTAGGCCTGGCAAAATTTTGGTAGCCCTTTTCTGTACTCTCTCAATATCTTCAATATCTCCCAATCTGTAAGGTGCCCAAACCGAATTGCAATACTCGAGATGTGATCGAACCATACTTTTATATAACAAGACAAAACTTGATACAGAAATGTTTGAAAAATTCCGTTTTAAAAGACCAACCATGCTAAACGCTTTATTGATTTTTGACTGAATATGTCCTGAAAAATTCAATTTACTATCCAAAGTAACACCCAAATCATTCATGTTACTTTCTCTTACGAGCTGTATATTATTTTGGTCTTTAGTGATGAAATATTTATAACTATCATCAACATTTCTCCCAAAAGAAATTATTTTGCATTTATTAATATTTAACTTCAGAAGCCATTTGTCAGACCACTCTTGCAATGCATTTAAACTGGTCTGAAGTTTGTTATTATCATCAAGTACTGTAACATGCTTGTAAAGTTTAGCATCATCTGCAAACAAATAAATACCAGAATCTTTCTCACAAAAATCAGGTAAATCATTGATATACAATAAGAACAAGATCGGCCCCAAAACACTTCCCTGAGGTATGCCGCTCGTCACTCTGCCCCATCCCGAGTAACTTCCATTAACTCGAATTCTTTGTTTTCGGTTACAAAGAAAACTTTTAATCCAATTAACCAAAGCAGAGTTTAAACCGTATGAGTGAAGCTTAGAAATCAAACGTTTATGTGGTACCTTGTCAAAGGCTTTTTCAAAATCTGTATATATAGCATCGACTTGACCACCCTCTTCTAGATAAGTAGTCCACTTATCTAGCATATGCAGCAATTGAAGCATAGTAGATCTTCCCTTAATAAAACCATATTGTCTATTGCTTAAAAGATTATTTTTAACAAGAAAATTCATTATATGGTCTCTAATCAGTGATTCTTGAACCTTACAGCATACACTTGTTAAACTAACTGGTCTATAATTACCCCTATCATTTCTAGGACCCTTCTTATACAAAGCCACCACCTCTGCACTTTTCCAGTCATCCGGGACACATCCAGTTAATAATGATTTAGTGAAAATAAGTTTTAGCGGCTCTGCTAATGTTTCCTTGCATTCAACCAAAACCCTGGGGTGTAATAAGTCTAACCCTGGAGACTTATCAATTTTTAGCTTACTTAATTTAGATTTAATAAGTTCTTCGGATATAATTAAATCTGACATATCTCCAAGAACTGTGGGAATGTTTAAAGTATCAAAATCACCATCTCCCTCCTCAGTAAAAACTGATGAGAAGAAGTCTTCTAAAGCAATAGCTTTATCGATATCTTGTTCAGCTACCCTTTCTAATCCATTTTGATCGAGCCATTTAAGATCTCCTACAGTGGTATTGTTTACGGATTTGCTCTTCACATATTGCCAAAACTTTTTGGGATTATTTTTACATAAGACGGCAATATTATCTTGTTGCTGCTTGATAAGATTTCTGGACACTTCCTTTACTTGATTTCTTATTTTATTATATTCAGAATGGATTGTTTCCCTTTTGGTTTCAATCCACCTATTCCACAACCTATGTTTCCTACGGATCATGCCATGGAGTTCCTTGCTATATGGATAAAATTTCGATTTTTTACCATTATTATGTTCCTGGCCACTACTCCTGGGAATAAACATTAACATGCCATCATGTACAATATCTTTAAAAGTGGTCCACATATCATTTACCCCAACATCACCCAATTCCTTATCCCATTCGCGTGTAAAATACTTATTCAATTCAGGAAAATCTCCTTTATCAAATTTGAACTTCAGAGGCCTATTTACAAAGTTTGGCTTTAAATTACACTGAAACTTTAATAAAGCATGGTCACTCAATCCTAGTGGACTTTCATGTATTATATCAGTAACGATATTACCAGATGATATAATTAAGTCTAAAATATGTGGAGTGTCCTTTCCCCTCTGCCTTGTTGGCTTCATAATGTGTTGCTCTAACAAATTTTCCCTAAGTGTCTTTATGAAATTTATTTCGCTTAAACCTAGACCCACAAAAGAATCTCCTATAGAGTCCCACTGAATATTGCTAAAATTGAAATCCCCTACTAGAACAATAGGCATCTGGTAATTTCTTACAATTTGTTTAATCAAAGAGAATAATAACTCATCATTAAGTACAGAACTAGATGGGCTCCGATACAAATTACATATCAAAAGATTTTTATTATTAGAACATTTAACTTTCATAAAAATATGTTCTTTAAATCCGGAAGGCTGATCAACAAGAGACACGTCAATGTTATTTTTAGCAAAAATTAGCAATCCCCTAGATGATGGGTCATCAAGACCTGCACAGAAACAATTATACCCAACCAAATTAAATTCACTTTGAAGAATGTTATCTTTTAAATTTTTAGGTTTAATCTCAGTAACCGCTATAATGTGAGGTTGCTCTGTAGCATTATTTAGTCGGTTAATAAGATCCTGCCTCTTGTTGATAAGGCTGTCCGCATTAGTATACCAAATATTCAACTTAATTACTGGCTCGAAACATCCTCTGCTGGACTGGACCGTTTCCTTAACTTCACTATCCTCATTTCTCCTGGCACACCTCTTACCCGATATATCCATTCCCCCGAAAGATCTTCAACTTGCCTTTTCTTTGCATCCTCCACTAGTTCTCTGCACTCATCCCTTTCCTTTTTGGTCATATCCTGAGATATTGACAAACTTCGGAATTCATCGTCAGCCTCGGCTAGCTTGCCCAAAGATTCCATAACC
>JBAQWI010000278.1:0-1980 GCA_049298835.1 Oscillospiraceae bacterium | reverse complement strand
ATTAAAAGTGTCTAATTCGCTAAAATATTGAGTTTGATTGCTGCCAAAATAAGTTGCGCGGTATTTTCGACGTTTAACTTATGACGTAACCTCGTTTGTGTGTTGGCGATAGTTTTGTAGTCAAGGTGTAAGGTGTTGGCAATTTCATCAAGGGATAATCCTTTGGACAACATTTGAAATACTTCAAATTCACGTGCTGTTAAATCAAGGAGTACATTATCTTGTGGAGTCTCTAGTGAATTCATTTTGTGCTGTGAGATTTTTACTGCAATATCTTGGCTGATATATTTTTTGTTGGCGGCGATAGCAAAAACTGCTTCCACTAATACATTAGGTGGGCTAGATTTTGTCACATAACCACGCGCACCTGCTTGCATGGCTCGGATGGTGAAAATGGTATCGTCATGCATGCTAAACGCAAGTAATTTTGCATTTTTATCTTTAGCCGTAATTTTTCTAATTGCTTCAATACCGCCCATTCCAGACATCGACAAATCAATCACCACCACATCAGGTTTGAGAGCATCATAATTTCTATAAGCTTCCTCACCATTTTCTGCTTCTGCAATGACCTTAATATTGGCTTTTTCAAGTAAATGTTTATATCCTTCACGCACTACAGCATGATCATCCACTAAATATACACTTACATTTTTCTGCATAGTTTTGAGTTCTTTTATTTTAAACAGCTTAATTATTTCTTTTTAATTGTGACGGTAATTTGTGTTCCATTGCCTGAGTTGCTTTTAATAGACAGGCTACCACCGAGTGCATCTGTGCGCTCTAAAATTCCTAGTAGTCCATAACCTTTGTTTTTTTGATGAATATCAAATCCAATACCATCATCACGGATTGTTAAAATTAACATATCGCTCTCACATTGAATATGAATGGTGGCTTGACTGGCTTTTGCATGTTTTGCGATATTAGTTAATGCTTCTTGTACAATTCTGAATATAGCGATATTCATTTGCTCGGATAAGCCATCTATATTGTCGTCAATCAAAATTGAATAGTTTGTGTTGCTAAAAGAGGGTTCACCTAATTTTTGCGTATCTTTCCATGTTTCTACTAAATGTTCTAATGCCGCAGATAATCCAAGTGCATCTAATGCGACAGGGCGCAAGCTATGCATCATATGTCGCGTTGCATGATAGGCGTGATCTGCAGAGTTCACGATACGCTGGGCAGTGGCCAAGGTGTCTGGCAGTGAGGCTTTATCTTCTAATAGGCTAGTTGCCTGCACTTTAACTGCAATTAAATATTGCCCTAATTCATCATGTAAATCTTGTGCAATTCTTTTACGTTCATCTTCCTGAACCTCTAAAACGCGTTTTAATAAAGCATGGTTTTGCGAAATCAAATTGCTAGATTCTCGAATTCGCCGATGTGAAAACCATAACAAAGCCCCAAGGCTTGCTAATAAAGCAATAGGTAACTCGTCTATATCGAGGCTGTTTTCATAATCTTTTGCCCACAGAAAATATTGATCAGAGAAATTGAAATAGCTTGACATGGAGTAAGCATAGAAAAAAATTGATAATACAAACATCCCATCAAAAATGACTTTTTTCCAATAATCTTTTATAACAAACTGACTGTTTGAATTATGTAACATGAAATATTGATACCAAATTGTAAATAAATGGTTAATTATTGTAATCACAATAACGTAATTTTCATAAAAAATATTGTGAAATTATCCTATTGTCGATTTAGCTAATTAAACAATTAAGATTCACAATGAGGAAAATATAAGGTAAAACAGAGGAAGTTTTTAGGGTAAAAAAGTGGAAGTTTATACCGTGAATTTTTCCTATAGATACTTGAGAATTTTGGTGTTTATGTGATGCGTTGGGTTCTGTCATTATTCGTTTGCACGTTGGGGCGAGTTACCGAAATATAAAGCGGTCTAGTGCCGAGATTGCCTGTTCTTACCCGAATTAAAATAATTACATGGATTATTTTACTACAGGACGC
>JBAQWI010000277.1:0-2289 GCA_049298835.1 Oscillospiraceae bacterium | reverse complement strand
CAGCATGCACTATTGATTCTGATCCGTGGTAACAGAGTAAACAACGCATCAGAATCTCGCGTGAGAGTTATAAATAGCATGCCTTGGTTACATTAGAAACTATAGCACTAATATATTATTCATCAATGTCTTCAGCGGGCCTCATTGACTAGGGCATTATTCACTGTGGTAACAAAATAAACAAACATCATATGGCTAAATAGAAAAGCCTTCAGCAGCCTTCAGCAGCCATGGATGTTGTGGTAACAGAAGTAAACAAACATATAAAGAAATTATATATAAACCCAAACAAAAATTAAGCTGACAACAACTTTTTTATTAGAAATAATAATGTCTGAGGTTCAACTGAAACGTATAGGGGCGTTTTCGGTAGAAGCGCTTCAGATTGTGATCGCAAAACTGGATGACGAAGAGAAATCTGGGTTGAAGGTGGCATTGGATGCCATTGAGAAGCAGCTCTCTAGAAAACGGAGCAAAATGGAGAAGGATAATTCTGCTTTCAAAGAAACGAAAGCAGAACAATTTCAAAATAAAATTCGACTATTCGATGAAAAATTGTCGAATTTTGAAAGGCGACAACAGTCAGACGATGGTGAATGTTTGACTAATTTGGCTTGCATGCCTTTCACCAGTAATTTCAAAGAAATGAATTTGGAAGAGCTGAAGAATGCTCATGCATATATTGACAGAATTGAAGGAGATTTGCTTATTCACGAGAATTTATTGCACTTCATGAGGTATAAATACCAATTGTTTGTAAAAAAATAAATATTTGATTATAATGCTATATTAGGCAATGTGGAATTATAAAAGTCGTCAAGCAAATATTATTTTAAAGGATGATTAATTTTGTTTTATAATCAGAGGGCAAATCTTCGTGGCGGCCAAGAAACGATATTACCAAATGGACAAAATCAGACTAGACATGCACACATATTTCCTGATCAATTTCAAAACTTCGATTGCAACAGTTAACAAACATCTGAAATTTATTCGGTATTTTTAAATATTATGGATTCTGTTTAATAACGTTTAGAAAGTCGCTTGCACTTACTTGCATTACATAAAAATAACATTTATTTAATTAAATTAGCAGTTTTAACAAACAGGGCTGTTGAACATAGGTACTTATAATAATTATAATATAGACTAGGCTACTATTTTTTTTATATTTTTTTTTACAAGGTTTATTCATAATTATCCGGGATTGGTGGTTGTTTTAACATATTCGGATGTGGTCGAGAATTCGAAAATGTTGATAAAACATTTGGTCTGTCCAGCCAATGTAGCTCAAACGAGAGAATCCAAAAAACATTGACGTTCATCATAATCGACCGTGTGTACTCTATATCATCTCAGCCATTAGAAATGTGTATTTCTGATGATGTACAGCAAAAAGATGATGACCTTTATGAAATCTTGGACGACATTGAAATGCGAAATGAGGTGTCAGTGAAGAAGGTAATTAATATTAATAAAACATATAGGCATAATAATATTTTAATATTTATTGAATCTATTAGTTAGAATAGATTCTAATTATTACAGCGAGCAATGCAGTATAGAGCTTTGAGTCTAATGGGATGAGAGAACAATGCAGAAGAGAGTAAATTAACAAATTCCAAAACCGATGTTAAAAACAATGTGATGATGCTGTCCTTACCCTCAATAAAGGTTGCTGGTCTTTCGCAGTTTACTGCTCAGGGATAAAAATATTATTATAGAATTACCTTTTTAATTTTTAGGTAATTTCTCAATTTTCATAGGTCCAGTTTCGTATGGATTCTCTCAACCTTAACGATAACGAACAATCAACTTCAAGAGCATCAGTTGGACAAGTACAGCCAGGACCATCATCATCCCAGGGGTCATTATCCTCACAACTATCCTTTCAACCAATACAACAACCCAAAATCGTCCCAGCATCCTCTCAACAACCGCAGATTGTCCCATCATTCTCTCAACAAGTACAACAACCCCAGATCGTCCCAGCAGTGGGTCAACAGGAAATGACAACATCACCAGAGGGGTCAATATTATCACTTGTACCATCACTGGATTCACCAAAGCGAGGTGAACCTCAGAAGAAGAAATCACGATCATTCTTCTCAATGTTCAAGAGAAAATAAGACATTTAAGCCTACATTCCGTACAATAAATAATAATAATAATTATTATTATTATTATCCATGTCAATCACGTTGTTGGGCGCGTCTTAACGCTCATTTACATACTATAAATAGCAACTCAACGTTGCTTCGAATTTGCATTAGGCAATGACGTAGTTTG
>JBAQWI010000276.1:0-22107 GCA_049298835.1 Oscillospiraceae bacterium | reverse complement strand
ACTTTGCCCTGTCTTTTGAAAATTTGACGTCGGGAAATTTTAGTGAAATTGCGTGTGCGACTTCTTGATCGGTTAAAGTGACTGTGTTTTCAAATGAAGGCGATAGCTCATCACCCACACTATCAACAGGTGAGAGATAACTGATATCTTGTCCCCAAACATTTTTTGCTGATTCAGTTTTTCCGCTTGAAATTGAATGAAACGCTGCCGCTATTGGAGCATTATCATAGGTTAAAACATCGTTGATTACGCTGTCAACGCAGTTTGACAGCTTTTTATAATTTAAATCAAAGTCCTTGCCCCATTTTATTTTTAAATCTGCAGTTGAAATGTAGGCTTGAAACTTTGTGTAGTCAGTTGACAAATATGCACCATCAAGCTCAGGTGTAGGTGTTTTTAGTTCCTCGTCAATCTGACGAAGGGCATAGGTGTGTGCCGCAACAGCCTGTGCTTTTAGCGCTTCGCTATGAAAATCAATTGGCATTTCTGCTGCAACTACACCTTTAATATAGTCGCTTGGAGTAAGTTTCATAACCTCGTTAGTTTGGGCATCTTTGATTAAATAGAAGTTGTTTTCTTCAAGATCTGTCTTGCTTATTATGTTATTTTGCTTTGGAACACTGTTTTTGATATTGCCACCCAATAGTGCAAACGCGGGTATAATTAATATCAAAAATACAGAAAAGAGTATAAACGTTGTTAATTTTCGCATATTTTACCTCCAATGTTTTAGAATACTATTTTACTCTACGATACAATACCCTGCACTGTATTGTAAAGCGATGACATAGTATTGAACGATATTTTTGTAGCTGAAAGCCACACACACCTTTGGTGTGATTACAACGCTAATGGTGACATTTTGAATAAAAAAAGTATAATTATACAATTGATAAATATTAAATTAAAACTTGCATTTTATTTTAGTATTTACACAATAAATATACTATAAGTAGTAATTATGAAATTATTAAAATTAAATATTTCATTTTCTTTATATTTATCTAAATTATGGAATAAAATAGATTGACATACTACCTAGCTTAGTGTATGATTGTAACAATATATACATAGTTTGAATAAAGGGTGAGAATAATGCAAAAAGAAAGAACAGATACAACAGCTATAAAAGATTTATGCGAAGAATTCAAAAAATATAACAAAATAGACCCAGAGTTATATGAAATTTACAATGTAAAGCGTGGGCTTAGGAATCCAGATGGAACAGGTGTATTGGCAGGGCTGACACAAATATGTAACGTTCATGGCTATGTTTTGAACGAAGGCGAGCGTGAAGCCGTTGCAGGTGAACTGTTTTATAGAGGATACAATATCAAAGATATTATTAAAAGTTGCCAAGATGAGGAGCGTTTCGGCTACGAGGAAACAATGTACCTCTTGCTGTTTGGCGTATTGCCAACAGCTGAGCACTTGGCTAAATTCCGAGTTATCATCGGTGGTTTTATGCACCTCCCAGAAAACTTTTTTGAAGATATGATTTTAAGAGCTCCATCTGCAAACGTTATGAATAAAATGAGCAGAAGTGTTCTCGCGCTATACTCATATGATGATGAGGCAGAAGATACATCACTTGAAATTGAGCTAGCGAAAGCGTTACAACTCACTGCTAAAATGTGTAATATCATGGTAAAAGCATATCAAGTTAAGGCTCGTCACTATGACAGTAAAACGATGTATCTTCATCCAATTATTGAAGGGTTAAGCATAGCAGAAGAGATTTTATCCCTTCTTCGTATTGATAGACAATACACTAAACAAGAGGCATTGCTGTTGGATCTTTGCTTGATTTTGCACGCAGAGCATGGCGGAGGAAACAATTCAACTTTTGCTTGTCGTGTGCTGTCATCCTCTGGAACAGATGCATATTCTGCATATTCTGGTGCAATTGGTTCACTTAAAGGACCAAAGCATGGTGGAGCAAATATCAAAGTGCTTGAAATGATTACAAATATTAAGAGTAATGTGGCTGATATCACCGATAGGGATGAAGTTGTTGCTTATCTTAAAAAGATTATCAACAAGGAAGCAAATGATTTTTCGGGATTAGTTTATGGAATGGGTCATGCAGTATATACAATTTCTGATCCACGTGCTATAATCTTAAAAGATAGAGCAATTAGTTTGGCAAAAGGTACAGAATTTGAAAAAGATTTTGTTCTCCTAAGCATTATTGAAGCCGAAACTCCTCAAATATTTGCGACACAAAAGGCGAATAGTAAGGCAATTTGTGCAAACGTAGATCTCTATTCAGGACTTGTATATCAAATGCTAAAAATCCCACAAGATTTGTTTACTCCGCTTTTTGCAACGTCAAGAATGGCTGGCTGGAGTGCGCATCGTATTGAGGAACTTTTTACTGGCAACAGAATTATTCGACCTGCCTACAAGTCTATATCAAAACCACAAGTATATGTGCCAATAGCGAAAAGGGATTAGTTTCCACTTGGCTCATATGGTTTAGAAAGCAGGAGTAATTGGATGAGCCGAGATATCGTGAAAGATATTGAAAAACAAATAAGCAATTCAATTTTGCGCACACTATTCGTGTCATTATTTGCAATCGCTATGAAAGTACTTCAACTTGTAATGTTTCATAACAGCAAAACTGGTTTATTGAACCTATCATTTCTATCAAATTTATTTGGAATGATGGTTGTAGTTTGTATGTTATATGTAACAGTTGAGTACGTCTTACTTACAATTAAAGTTAAAAAAATTGCAGGTTATGTTAATCTAGTCACCCAACCTTTAATTGGACTATCTCTTGTAATGGTGGGAGTTTGCTTTTTGTTCCAAGGTATCATGGGTATCCTTACAAGTCTGACGACTGGCACAAGCACTGCTTTGTCATCAATAATTAGCATTCTTACAATTATAAGCGCAGTGGCTTATGGCATACAGGGGCTTGAAATCATATCGGAAAAACGCAAACGTCACTTCCTACTTAATATGGTTCCTGTTGTTTGGAGTATCGCTGTTTTGATGAATGTTATGCTTACATATCCAACTACGGTTTCGGTGCAGTCAAATATTTCAAAGGTAATCTGTTGTGGACTTTTAGTAATGTTTTTATATTATACAGCAAGATGGGCTTGTGGATATGAGCAAAGTTTTATGTCTGCTGTGGGTGTTTTTTTTAGGATATCATTTTCTGCATTAACACTTATGTTTGTTTTGCCGTATTGCCTTGTATATCTTTTTGGTATCAAAGACAGTGTACAAAATATGCCATACCTTGCATTGCTAGGATTATCAATATATGGATTTATAGTATTGCTTCAATATATGGCTTTATCGCTTCATAAAATTGAAATGAGAAATAAACTAAAATAAAATATGCTGTAAAATACTCCATGAGGCTGTAACCTCATGGAGTATTTTGTTGTGAAAAAAATTAACATTTGAACTCTACAATTCCTATATAAATGGTGTTAATTTAATCCAATCTATGCTATAATATCAATATCTATAGTAATGCTCTTTTAGTTTGTGCTCTTCGGGCACCGCTATCATGTGGCGAAAATTGTATTGAACCGCATTGGCCGCCCCTCGCCTTATGGCGTGTTTAAAACAGACTAAATCTATCTTAAAATAAAATTAGTATAAAAGGAGTGTGCACAAAGTGAAAAAAAGAGTACTAGCAGCAGTGATAGCTGTTGTGTTTTTGTTTTCTGGATGCTCCTATTCCCAAACAGGTATTGAAGGACTTATGGCACCACCAAAGCTTTCGGATCAACAAAATGAGATATATAATGCGTTGGTTTCTAGTGTCGGTAAAAATATAAAGCTAAAGTATCCTCGACAAGGCGACTTTACATCAGCGTTTTTAATTAACAATATTGATAATGAGCCGACGCAAGAAGCCCTCGTTTTTTATGAAAATACAGCCAATCCATCTGTTACGATGCCACTTAGGATAAGCGTTCTTGACCAAGAAGACGGTAAATGGATTTCAAAATATGAGGTTGCAGTAAAGGCAAATGAAGTAGAAAAAGTATCGTTTATTACAAAAAATAAACAGACATCTGTTGTAATCGGGTTTAATCTGCTAAGTAAAGCAGAAAAAATGATTGTAATGTATACCTATAAGGATGGAATGTTGAGCGAGCAATTTACCACAAATTGTTCAAACTACGAGGTGCTTGACATTGACGATGACAAGTCTAGTGAAATCATTACGTTCATTCAAAAAATTGGCGAAGGCGAAATAAAGTCAATGACTGCCTATATGCACAGGATTAATAGTGGTGGAACTGAAATTGTCAGTCAAACCAAGATGGATCCCAATGTTACTGAATATGCCAAAATTCAAAAAGGTAAGCTAACAGATGGAAGACCCGCACTGTATCTAGACGGATTAAAGGGAACAAGCCTTTGCACTGAGATTCTTGCATATTCAGACAATGAGATTGAAAACGTAATTTATAATAAGCGAAGTAGTAAGAATTTAATTTCCAAAACTGCAAGAACGTATGGCTCATTCTGTGTTGATTTAAACAAAGATGGTGTTATTGAAATACCTACTTTAAGGCTGGCTTTAGGTTACGAGCATATGCAACAGTACGAGCAACTTTACTTAACAGAATGGTACAATTATAAAGACAAAAACCTTGAACCTATTAAGACCACATATGTATCCTATACGCTAGGATATAATTTTACAATTCCTAAAAACTGGATTGATGAGGTTACAATTGAATCTATTCCAAACAGTAATGAGATTTCATTCTATGAGTATGACCGCAAGCTTTTAGACGAATTTGATTCAAAGTTACTGTCAATCAAGGTTGTAAAACGCGCCGATTATGAAAAAGATGCATTGAACAAGGGTTACTCACTTTTAAAGGATAACGGGCAACTTATGTATACCTACAAGTTGCACCAAACAAGTTCTGGAATAAACTTAAGAGAAGATGAAATTTTTAAATATTTTGAATTATTGTGATTGAATTAGTATAAGGGGGCAGGTTAAAATGAAAAAGATACTTGTTTGCGAAGACGAGGAGACCATTAGAGATTTTGTTGTTATCAATTTGCAACGTTCTGGATATACTACCACGGATGTAAGCTGTGGTGAGGACGCCTTGAAGGTTTTTGAGGAACAAAATGGCGATTTTGACGTTGCCTTACTTGACATTATGATGCCTGGTATTGATGGATTTACTGTCTGCAAGCAGCTTAGAGAAAAAAGTGATAACATCGGAATTATCATGCTAACTGCTAAAACGCAGGAGATGGATAAGGTTCGTGGACTTATGTTAGGTGCGGATGACTATGTAACAAAACCATTTTCTCCATCTGAGTTAGTTGCGCGTGTTGATGCTGTTTATCGTCGTGTTTCTATGGCAACTCAAACCAAAGATGAAAACAAAGTGATAACATCGGGCTGTTTTGTATTAAATGCAAAAGGCAGGACTCTCACAAAAGATGACGTGCTGATTGATTTGACCCAAGTTGAATATCAAATTATGGAATATTTTATTAAAAATAAAAATGTAGCACTTGATAGAAATGATATTCTTGAGCACATATGGGGCGACAACTATTATGGTGACATAAAGATTGTTGATGTAAATATCAGAAGACTTCGTATGAAAATTGAGGATGAACCCTCAAAACCTGTATACATACAAACCATTTGGGGATTTGGATACAAGTGGCAGGATTAACTGTAAATCAATAATTTAAAAAGGAGATGGCAGAGTGGCAATAAAAAGTATTACCCAACGTTGGGTGCTAAATAGTCTTAGCATTATCCTAGTCGCTATGATATTTATTGCAATTGCTTTCTCCTATGTTATGAGGAATTTTTACTATAGTGGTGCAAAACAGGCGATAACCTCTAGGGCAAACAGCGTTTCGAATATTTTGCTCCGCATGGTTGACGACGATACTGTAAATTTTAATGCGGAACTTAGAAGTGTAGTGGAAAACTCAGAGGAAAAAAATCGTCTTGAAATTACTGCAATTGACCATAATGGAAAAATTGCACTTTCCTCGAGTGGTTTTTCTTATACAAAGCAAGATGAAATGCCTGATTATCTTGAGGCGCTTACAAGTGCAGATGGTAAGGGAAACTATGTGGGAAAAAATTCAGCAAATGAAAATATAATGGCAGTATCCGTTATTATCCCATATACCAACGCTGACTATTCCGCAATTCGCTATGTTGTGTCTATGGAGCAAATTGACAAGCTTCTTGTGGTATATATGCTTGTCTTGTTACTTGTTGCGGTTGCAATTTTAGCTTTTGTAATGATATCTGGATTTTATTTTATAAAATCTATCGTTATTCCAGTAAGAGAGGTAGGGGCAGCGGCTAGAAAGTTTGCCACAGGTGACATGAGCACACGTATCATCAAAAAGTCTGATGATGAGCTGGGTGAACTATGTGATATTATCAATTTTATGGCAGATGAAATATCTGCTGCAGAAGAGGTTAAAAATGAGTTTATTTCGTCTGTATCCCACGAGCTTAGAACTCCACTAACAGCAATAAAAGGTTGGAGCGAGACTCTTATGACATTGCCCGAAGACGATAGTGTCACAATGCAAAAGGGAATGCGGGTAATCACAAATGAAACTGAGCGTTTATCTTCTATGGTTGAAGAGCTTTTGGATTTTTCACGTATGCAAAATGGGCGATTAACTCTTGTCAAAACAACTATGGATTTACTAGCTGAGCTTGGCGATGCAGTGTTAATTTACACAGATAGAGCAAAACGTGATAAGATTGAACTAATCTACAATGAGCCTGAAATGGTTTCCTTTTTCTTTGGAGATAAAAACAGACTAAGACAGGTTTTTATCAATGTGATTGACAATGCGCTCAAATATTCTGATACAGGTGACAGCGTCACGATTGATGTAGTTGAGGAAAATGGAACAATCAACATTATTGTAGCTGACACAGGTTGTGGGATATCGCAAGCAGATTTGCCCAAAATTAAGACAAAGTTCTATAAGGCAAACCTTACACGCAGGGGCTCTGGAATAGGACTTGCTGTTGCAAACGAAATTGTTCTGATGCATGATGGTGAAATAAATATAACTAGTGAAATTGACATTGGCACAACGGTAACAATAAAATTGCCAGTTAATCTTAAAAAGGGTGAAACTAGAAAAACTGAAATCTCAACCACAATGGAGTTTACTATAGCTGAGGAAGGAAAATTAGATGAAAGAAAATAATAAAGTATCCCATAAGAGTAAAATCGGAGGCCAAGCGTTAATCGAAGGAATTATGATGAGGGGCTTAGATAAAGCTTCAATGGCGGTTAGAAAACCAGACGGCGAAATAGATGTTGAAACATGGAACCTTAAAAAGCAAAGTATCTTCAATAAAATTCCTATCGTTAGAGGTATGGTAAATTTTATTCAGAGTATGTTTATGGGCTATAAGTGCCTTTCCAAGTCGGCTGAAAAAGCTGGAATTGATGACGATGAAAACTATGAGCCATCTAAATTTGAGAAATGGCTTGACGATAAATTGGGTGATAAACTGATGGGCGTAATCACCATTGTGGGTACAGTTTTGGGTGTAATTTTATCGTTTTTACTCTTTATGTACCTGCCATCTCTCTTAGTAAAAGGCTTAGATGTGCTTATCCCAATAGGTGCATTTAAAGCATTAATCGAGGGAATAATAAAAATAATGATATTTATAATATATCTTTCTCTTGTTGGAAAGATGAAAGAAATTAGACGGGTTTATGAATACCATGGCGCAGAGCATAAAACGATTTTTTGTTATGAAAATGGACTTCCGTTAACTGTTGAAAACGTGAAAATACAAAGCCGTTTTCACCCAAGATGTGGTACCAGCTTTATTATTATTGTGCTCATTTTAAGCATATTAATTTTCTCAGTTGTAACATGGAGTAGCATTTGGATGCGTACCCTAATCAAGTTAGCACTTTTGCCAATCGTTGTTGGAATTGCATATGAACTTATAAAAGTTGCAGGACGTTATGACAACTGGTTGACTAGAATTATTTCCTACCCAGGAATAAAATTGCAAAATCTAACAACGTGTGAGCCTGATGACAGCCAAATTGAAGTTGCAATCGCTGCAATGGAAGCAGTAATTCCAGATAATAAAGAAGATGACCAATGGTAGAAAGTACATATAAATCTACATTTAGTACGGTTTGCGAGATGATTAAGCCGTCAACTGAAGACTATATTTTTGAGGCAACTGAACTTTGTTGCCACTTTCTAAGCGTCAGCAAAATGGAGTTTATTACCACCGACTTACCTGTTGAAAAAACTGTATATGATAAGCTGATAAATGCTGCAAAAACTCGTGCAAAGGGATATCCGCTTCAGTATATTATTGGTGAATGGGAGTTTTATGGTAGAAAATTTGATGTAGGTGAGGGCGTATTAATTCCCCGAGCAGACACAGAAACGCTCATTGATGTTGTTTTGGAGTATGCAAAAGACAAGCAAAATTTAAAGGTTGTCGACCTTTGTAGCGGAAGTGGTTGCATTGCAGTCACAATTGCAAAAGGACTTTCCAATGTCGAGGTTTATGCCATTGAAAAAAGCGAAGAAGCATATGACTACCTTTTAAAGAATATCAAAAAAAATACAGCTAATGTTAACCCTAAATTAGCTGATGTGCTGACATTTGACGAAAATTTGTCAGAATTTGATATTGTAGTTTCAAATCCACCATACCTTACAAATAAGCAAATGAAAACCCTACAAAAAGAAGTTGGTTTTGAGCCAGAAATGGCACTTTACGGTCAAGATGACGGTCTGTTTTTCTATAAAGAGATTACAAAACTTTGGAAAAACAGGATAAAAACGGGTGGACTTTTGGCATATGAAATTGGACAAGGTCAAGAGAATGCAGTTACTGCAATTTTAAATGAACATGGGTTTAAAACAATTTGCCAAAGAGCAGATTTATGTGATATAATTAGAGTAATCTATGGAATAAAAAACTAGCGCTTATAAATATTGAACTAAATAATCTTAATAAAATTTATGACGAAACGGGGAATAATCATGGCTCAAAAAATAAAGGATAAACCATTAGTTGAACAGCAAGTTTCTGCTTCCGATAAGAAAAAGGCGCTTGAAACTGCAATTAGCCAAATTGAGAAACAATATGGCAAAGGTGCGATTATGAAACTTGGACAAGCAACAACAATGAACATTGATGTTATTTCAACTGGCTCACTGGGACTTGATATGGCGCTTGGCATCGGCGGCGTTCCTCGTGGTCGTATCATCGAAATTTATGGCCCAGAGTCATCAGGTAAAACAACGGTCGCATTGCAGATTGTAGCCCAAGCACAAAAAATGGGTGGTGAGGCTGCATTTATCGACGTTGAGCACGCATTAGACCCAATCTACGCAAAGGCATTGGGCGTTGATATTGACTCTCTTTTGGTTTCACAGCCAGATACGGGTGAGCAAGCGCTTGAAATAATGGAAGCATTAATTCGTTCTGGAGCGATTGACGTAATCGTTCTTGACTCGGTTGCGGCAATGGTAACAAAGGCTGAAATTGATGGTGAAATGGGCGATAGCCATGTTGGTCTTCAAGCAAGATTGATGTCACAAGCACTAAGAAAACTTACTTCAGTAGTATCACGGTCCAACTGTGTGGCTATATTTATCAACCAAATTCGTGAGAAAATTGGTGTGGTTTATGGTAACCCAGAGACTACTCCTGGTGGACGTGCACTTAAGTTTTACTCTTCTGTTCGTATCGAAGTAAGACGTGGTGAGGCTATTAAAAACGGTACAGAGATTATCGGAAACAAAACAAAGTGTAAAATTGTAAAGAACAAGGTTGCACCTCCATTTAAAGAGGTCATTTTTGACATTATGTATGGTGAAGGAGTTTCACGCATTGGTGAAATCATTGACTTTGCAGTTGATGCTGAAATCATAGATAAAAGTGGAGCATGGTTTAGCTACAATGGTGAGCGTCTAGGCCAAGGTCGTGACAAAGTAAAAGCATTGCTAAAAGAAAACCCTGTTTTATGCGAGGAATTGGCTCAAAAAGTGAGG
The DNA here is from genome assembly GCA_049298835.1 of Oscillospiraceae bacterium. Classification (GTDB taxonomy): domain Bacteria; phylum Bacillota; class Clostridia; order Oscillospirales; family Ruminococcaceae; genus Paludihabitans. The sequence goes on along the minus strand of JBAQWI010000276.1, from coordinate 12,057 downwards.
GATCATAGCGCTGAACTTTTACTTAAAACCAAAGACAAAGCCGTGAAAATGGATTCTGATGCAAAAAATCCGCCAGTAAAATTAAGTAAACCAAACCTTGGTGACGATATTGACATTGAGGCTGATGAAGCTGATTTTGAATAATGAAAATTACTGATATTGTAAAAGCAAAAGGCTCTAGATATACCATATTTGTCGATGATGAATATTGGTATATCCTAGACCTTGAAATTATAATGGCAAATGGTTTGAAGATTTCAACTAAGGTTGACGAGGACTTTTTAGAGGATTTGATGATGCAAGCTGAACGCCGAAAGGCGAGGGAGCGTGCTTATTATCTGCTGGGTTATCGTGATCACTCTAAAAAGGAACTGTATGATAAGCTGTTGAAATCCGCACGTCCGCAAATTGCAATGGATATCATAATTATGGTGGAAGAGCAAGGTTTGCTTAACGATGAGGATTATGCTGGCAAGCTTGCACGATACTATATGCTAAGCAAAAAATGGGGCGCAAAAAAAGCTTATTACGAAATGCTCAAACGGGGCATCGACAAAGAACTTATACTATCTGCGATTGATGAATGTGACGTTGACTTCGTCGAGCAGATAAAAGAAATAATAGATAAAAAGTATTATGATTGCCTTGAAGATTATAAAGGCAAACAGAAGTTAATTGCGGCATTAATGCGTCTTGGCTATGCCTATGATGATATAAAAACCGCAATCAGTGAATATAATTAAAGTCGGAGGATATATAGTGGGAATAAAAGTATCAATGGTATCATTAGGCTGTTCAAAAAATCAGGTTGACGCTGAAATGTTACTTGGAAAAATAAGAAATCAGGGCTATGAGCTCGTTGCAAATGTAGGCGAGAGTGATGTTGCGATTGTAAACACTTGCGGATTTATTCAAGCTGCAAAGGAAGAAGCGATTGAGAATATACTAGAGCTTGCACAGCTTAAAAAAGAAGGCACAATCAAAGCAATTATTGTTACTGGCTGTATGGCAGAACGATACAAAAGTGAAATAATGGATGAAATTACAGAGGTTGATGCTGTTTTAGGTATCGGCTCTAACGATGAAATTTGTGATGCAATTAATAAGGCTGTTGTTGGAGAAAAGACGCTGTCATTTAAACCAAAGGGAAACCTTAGTATGAATGGAGAGAGAGTACTTACAACACTACCGTTTTATGCATATATCAAGGTTGCAGAAGGCTGTGATAACTGCTGTAGTTATTGCGCAATTCCGCAAATAAGAGGTCCTTTTCGTAGCCGACCTATGGAAGAAATCATAGAAGAGGCAAAATGGCTTGCAAGTGAAGGCGTCAAGGAATTAATCGTCGTTGCACAAGATACAACCCGCTATGGCGAGGACTTGTATGGCGAATATAAGCTTGCTACATTGCTAAGAGAACTTTGTAAGATTGATGGGTTTGTTTGGATAAGACCACTTTACTGCTACCCAGATAAAATTACAGATGAGCTTTTAGATGTAATTAATTCAGAAGATAAAGTTGTAAAATATATAGATATTCCATTGCAACATTGCAACGAGGGAATTTTACGTTCAATGAACAGAGGAATGAACAAACAAGAAATTACTGCACTCATTGAGAGAATAAGGGCAAAAGTGCAGGGCATTACGATTCGCACCACTCTGATTGTTGGATTCCCTGGGGAAACTGATGAGCAGTTTAACGAACTTTGCGACTTTGTAGACGAAATGCAGTTTGATCGTTTAGGTTGTTTTGCTTATTCAGCAGAGGAAAATACACCTGCTGGCGAAATGGAAAATCAAATTGATGATGAAATCAAGTTAAAACGTGAAGAAATCATTATGACTCAACAATCAATGATAATGGAAAGATTAAACCAACAAAAACTTTCTACAACAGTTCATGTTATTGTGGAAGGTTTCGATAAATTTGGGGAATGCTACTTTGGCAGAACCGAAGCGGATGCCCCAGAAGTTGATGGGAAAATCTTCTTCACAAGTGACATACAACATAAAATGGGCGACTTTGTTGATGTAGAAGTGAATGAAGTCTTAGATTATGATCTTGTTGGAACACGAGTATAACGAATTCTAAAGGATGTGCTGTAGTTTTGAATACACCTAATAAATTAACTCTTTTGAGGGTACTTCTAGTGCCAATTTTTCTATCTTTTCTAATGATAAATAATATTTCATATAACTATATTTATGCACTGATTGTGTTTTCAGCAGCGTCTTTAACAGATTTGCTAGATGGATATTTGGCTCGTAAAAACAATCAGATAACCACATTTGGTAAATTTTTAGATCCTCTAGCGGATAAGGTGCTTGTCATTTCTGCTATGATTTGCTTTATTGAGCTCGGCTTTGCAAGCTCCGTTGCAGTAGTAATCATCATTGCAAGAGAATTTATGGTTACATCAATTCGCCTTGTGGCACTTTCTTGTGATGGAAAGGTAATTTCAGCAAGCATCTTAGGCAAAATTAAAACAATTATCTCAATGGTGGCAGTAATTGGTACTTTAGCACTTTGCGCTTTGGGTCAAATTATTGTTTTACCAACGTGGGTTGATATCCCTGTAATTGCGAATGTCTTTATGTGGATTGCAGCGTTAATAACAGTTATTTCAGGACTTGAGTATCTTCTTGTAAATAAAGGAAGTATAAATACTACAAAATAACTTGTCATTTTGTCAATCTTATGATATAGTACACATATAATGCTAATAATATATAAATGCAATCATGCAGAAAGAGTAGCGGTTATCCTGTTTTTTAAGAGAGTGGAACGTTTGTTGTGAGTTCCATAAATACAGTTACTGTGAAGTGCCTCTGCTATGCAGATGATGGGAAATATAGTATCGTCATTCGGGCTAATCTCCGTTATAGTGATTATTTCAAGTTATAAGATGAAGTGGAACCGCGACTAATCGCCTTCGTTTAAAAGCATATGCTTTTAAACGAAGGCTTTTTTATTTACAAAAAAGGAGGGATTTTATTGTTTAATAATATAAGATATGACATCGATTCAATAAAAAAGCGTGATCCAGCAGCGAGAAATTCTTTTGAAGTTTTCATGCTTTACGCTGGGCTTCATGCAGTTATATGGTATCGTATATCCCATTTTTTCTATAAACATAAACTGTATTTTATTGCAAGATTCTGTTCACAATCTGGAAGATTTTTCACAGGAATAGAAATTCATCCAGGTGCAACCATTGGAAAAGGATTGTTCATCGACCACGGAAGTGGAGTTGTAATAGGTGAAACAACCATAATAGGCGAAAATTGTACTATCTACCAAGGAGTAACTTTGGGTGGAACAGGAAAAGATAAAGGTAAACGTCATCCAACACTAGGGAATAATGTCCTTGTAGGCAGTGGTGCTAAAATTTTAGGTCCATTTCGAGTAGGCGATAACGCGAGAATTGCCGCAAATGCTGTTGTTCTTGATGAAGTACCAGACAATTCAACCGCAGTTGGTGCACCTGCTAGAATTGTTCGCAGAAATGGCATCAGAGTTTGTGCAGATATGGATCAAATTCATATACAAGATCCAGTTGCGCAAGAGCTTTGCAAACTTCAAGTTCGAATTGATAAATTGTCTGAAGAATTTAAAAAGATTAAAGGGGAAAATAAAAATGAAAATATATAACACACTAACAAAAGAAAAAGATGAACTCAAAACGATTGAAGAGGGAAAAGTTAAGATTTATGCTTGTGGACCTACAGTTTACAACTTTATTCACATTGGAAATGCAAGGCCAATTTGTGTTTTTGATACACTTAGACGTTATTTGACCTACAAAGGATTTGAGGTAGAGTTTGTACAAAACTTTACCGATGTTGACGATAAAATTATCAAAAAAGCAAATGAAGAGGGCGTTTTATCCACTGAAATCTCTGAACGCTATATATTGGAATATCAAAAAGATGCAACTGGTTTAAACGTGCTTGAGGCAACTATTCACCCAAAAGTAACAGAAAATATGGACGAAATCATTGCGTTTGTAAAAACACTTGTAGACAAAGGTTTTGCCTATGAAGCACAGGGCGACGTTTATTTCAGAACAGCAAAATTTGATGAATATGGTAAGCTTTCTCATATGCCACTTGAAGATTTAGAAGCAGGCGCGCGTATTGATGTCAATTCAATCAAAGAAAATCCAGTTGATTTTGCACTATGGAAATCTGCAAAAGAGGGCGAACCTAGTTGGAAATCGCCATGGGGTGAGGGTAGACCGGGTTGGCATATCGAATGTTCGGCTATGGTGAAAAAATATCTTGGTGAAACAATTGATATTCATTGTGGTGGTCAAGATTTGATTTTCCCTCACCACGAAAATGAAATAGCACAAAGTGAGTGTGCAAATGGCGCACATTTTGCAAACTATTGGATGCATAATGGCTATATCAACGTTGACAATAAAAAAATGTCAAAGTCACTCAATAACTTCTTCACAACAAGAGATGTTGCACAAAAATATGGATATGAGCCAATCAGACTTTTGATGATTCAAGCTCATTATCGCAGTCAAGTAAATTACACCGTTGAGGTGTTGGAATCTTGCGTTGCATCATTGGAACGCCTTTATAACTTCAAGGAAAACCTTGCACATTCTCTATCCCATGCAGTGAGTGGAGAGTTTAAAGAGGAGCAAAAAGCAAACTTGGATAGCTATAAAACTAGTTTTATAGCGGCTATGGAAGACGATTTAAATACAGCAGATGCACTTTCGTCAATATATGAATTAGTGCGTGAAGTGAATACAAATTTGAGTGCAAATGTGTGTCATGAGTACATTGAATATGCAAGTCAAATTTTCAGCGAGCTCACAGGGGTACTAGGTTTGCTTTATTCTAAAAAGGAAGAGGAAATTCCACAAGAAATTTTAGACTTGGTTCAAGAGCGTATTGAGGCTCGAAAAGCAAAAGATTTTGCGAAAGCAGATGTTGTTCGTGATAAGATTATTGAACTAGGATATAACGTTGAGGAAACACGTCAAGGCACAAAAATTACCAAAAAAGCTTAGGGGAGTGATAGTGTGTTTTCTAAGATTATAACTGTAACATTAAATCCATCGCTCGACGCAACCCTGTGGATTGATAAGATTGACTTTGATGAGCCAGTAAAATGCGAGAAAGAAAAATACTATCCAGGCGGAAAAGGTCTTAATGTTTCAAGGGTGCTTACCGCTTTATCTGTAGAAAATATAGCAATCGGAATTACTGGGAAAGATAATAAAGAGAAGCTTTCATGCCTGTTGGATGATGAAAATGTAGTCTACGATTTTGTCGAAAATGACGGGGCAATCAGAGAAAATTTGTCAATTGTACTTTCAGATGAAAAGATGCTTAAGATTAATCGTAAGGGCTTTTTCGTGACCAAAAAAATTCTAGACAGCCTGAAGGAAAAAATCAAGGCGCAAATTGAAGATGTAACTTCTACTCTAATCGTTTTCGCAGGTAGCTTACCCTCAAATGTAACAAAAAATCAATATAAATCCCTTGTACTCCGGTTTAAGCAGGAGGGTGCAATCATTGCTCTTGATAATGATATTTTTTCTGCCCAGGATTTAAAAGAAATTTCACCATTTTTAATTAAACCTAATTCTGTTGAGATAGCACATATATTTGGATGCTTAGAGGTTGCTGATAACGAAATACAAAAATACGCAAAAAAATTAGCTGAGTTTACTGACCACGTTCTTATAAGTATGGGTTCAAAAGGACTTTTATATTGTAGTAGCAACGAGTTTATAACAGTTTCTGTGCCTTATGTTAAAGTTAAGTCAACAGTTGGGGCAGGAGATACAACCCTTGCTGGATTTATCGCAGCCCTCCATAATAATAAAAACATTGAGTATGCGTTGCGTTTTGCAGCTTCATGCGGAACAGCTTCAGTTAGTCTTGATGGAACTGAAACTATCACAAAAGAACAGGTTGAAGCTGTATTTAATCAAGTGAAGATTACTTGATGTATTCACAGATTGTTCATTGAATTTTACTTTATAGTATACTTATGTGAGTTTCTTTTTATGTTATAATAGAAAAAGAAAAAGAGAATAGGTTTGCACCTATTCTCTCTGCTCGTCTATGCGAGTGGAAATGATAAATTTGTAATATTTTTTATTATATTTAAGGTGGAGGATGGTATTAATTGAGAATTATAAAAGTAACTTCAATACTGTTTTGTTGTATGTTTTTTATGACAGGCTGTATGGAACCTACTGCAACAGGGATAAATGAGGATACAATTGAGTTTGTTCAACTTAACGAGATGAAGGTGGGACAAGAAATTGCAGTTATTGAAACTTCAAAAGGAACAATAAAGATGGCACTTTTTCCAAAAGAAGCGCCTAAAACTGTTGCACAGTTTAAAAAGCTCATCGAACAAGGTTTCTATAATGATAAAGAAATATTTATAAAACCAGATTTCAAAGCGTTTATTACAGGTGCAACAGATGAAATTGGGACAAAGGGCAAAATAGCTACCGATGATGGAAAACCATTGGAATGTGAAGTGACACCAAATTTGTGGCATTTTAGTGGTGCAGTTTCTGCGCTTGGCTATGAGAAAAATAAATTCAGCAAAACATTGCTGTCTGACAGCAGATTTTTTATAGTTGGTGATGTAGGTGCAACAACTGATATGGTTACTCAAATGGAGGAATACAAATATCCTCAAAAGGTAATTAATGCATACAAGGAGCATGGTGGACTTCCTCAATATACAGGGGCATACACAGTTTTCGGACAGGTCTATGAGGGGCTTGACATTGTAAATGAAATTTTTAGTTTGTCAGTTAAAGAGGGATCTGTTTTACCAGAAGACGGAACAAAGATAATTAAAATTGAGCTTTCAAAGTATGAAAAACCAATACAAAAATAAAGGAGAATAACCGATGAAATTAATGAAAAAAATTCTGATGATTACCACTGCATTGGCAATAACAGCGTCACTTTTTGCAGGATGTTCAAAAGCAGGAAAAGCTGGCACACAAGACGGTCTACTGCAATTCAAAGCACCAAAAAAAGGTCAACAAATCGCAACAATGAAAATTAAAGATTTTGGTGATGTAAAGATTATGCTTTTTCCAGAGGAAGCACCAAAGGCTGTAGAAAACTTTACTACTCATGCAAAAGATGGCTATTTTGACGGACTTACTTTCCATCGTGTTATTGCAGATTTTATGATACAAGGTGGCGATCCAGATGGAACAGGTATGGGTGGCGAAAGCATATGGGGCAAACCATTTGAAGATGAATTTTCACCAAAGCTTAGAAACTTTACAGGAGCACTTTCAATGGCAAATAGCGGACCAAAAACAAACGGTAGCCAGTTCTTTATTGTAAATACTCCATCAGTTTCAAAAGAGATGATTCCTCAAATGGGTGGTAAGGTTACTGACTATAGCGATACTGATTTGAAAAAATATGAAGAAGTAGGCGGAACACCTTGGCTTGACAACGCACATACTGTTTTCGGACAAGTTTATGAGGGAATGGATGTTATTGCGAAAGTTATGGCAGTTGAAGTTGATGCAAATGCAATGCCAACTACTCCAGTTATCATTGAAACAATTGAAATTTCTACAGTAAAATAACAAAAATCCACCCGAAAGGGTGGATTTTTTGCTTGTATCATGATTAAGCAATTGCATCTTTTTCATCTGCGAAATACTCTTTTTTGTATCCACAAATTGGACAAACCTCTGGCGCAGAAGTGCCTGAGTGCTCATAACCACAGTTATCACATTTCCAAGAGATTTCATCATCACGTTTAAAGACTTTATCATCCGCCATTTGTGTAATATATTTTCTATATCGCTCTTCATGTTCCTTTTCTATATTGGCAACGCCCTGAAATAGGAATGCAATTTTATCGTAGCCTTCTTCTTTTGCAATTTTTGCATAATCCGCATACATTTCACTCCACTCAAAATGTTCGCCACCAGCAGCATCTTTGAGATTATCCTCTGTAGTTGAGCCACCGTTGTTAATGAGATTATACCATACTTTAGCGTGTGCAAGTTCATTTTTGGCAGTTTCCTCGAATATTTCCTTAATGTGAATATATCCATCCGTCTTTGCCTGCTCCGCATAATAAGTATATTTGTTTCTAGCTTGTGCCTCACCCGCAAATGCGGACATAAGATTTGCAAATGTATGTGACTGATTAAATTCCATAATAATTCCTCCGTAATACTATAATTATAAGGTTATTATTGGAAAAAAATTAAAGTTTATTCATCAATTTTAAGGCTATATTTTCATTACAGCTATAAAAACAGGGAACGCAAAAGGCTAAGCCTTATTTATTCGTTACGAAATTTCATCGTAATGATAAATAGGGTGTCACGGTAACGGGAAGACTTCCTTATCGTGACTAACCTAATTGCGTTCCCTGTTTTATATGGTATGCTAATTTAGTTTAACCGACTATCCCATCAATACTTCAATAGTATTTACACTGCCTTTTTCCATTGGTGTAATAGAGGAAACCACGTTGCCATTCAGTTTGATAGATTTGATACCCTTTTGAACATGGTTAGGATTTGATACTGTGATATCAAATTGAGCATCACGCCATCTGCGTGTTGCTTTAAATCCGTCCCACTCAGCAGGGATACAAGGATCAACAATCATAGTATCGAAGCCGAAACGAATACCAATCATATAGCGAGTTGCAGCAAAATATGCCCAACCAGCAGAACCTGTAAGCCATGGGTGACGAGCACGTCCGTGTGCAGTGTGGTCACGTCCCATAACAAACTGGCAATAGGAATATGGCTCTGATTGACGAACTTCAATCTTGTCATTTTGGTTTGCAGGGCAAAGTGAGTTATAAAACTTCATTGCTCTGTTTCCGTTTCCAAGTTTAGCATCAGCAACCCAAGCCCATGGGTTTGGATGGCTGAATATTGCACCGTTTTCTTTGATGCCTTTGTAAACGCGAGTAATAAAGCCAATATCATCATTAGGAACACCATATGATGGCGCATTTAGATGAATACCGAACTCAGAATATAGGTGGTTATCAATAGCGTCCATAGCTTTAGCTGCACGCTCGCCCTGCGCCACTCCAGAAACAACAGCCCAAGAATTAGACTCAAGATGTACCTTGCCTTCGATATCTTCGCTTGTGCCTATTTTAACGCCATTTTTAGTGATACCACGAATATACCAGTCTTTATCCCACAGGTGAGTTTCGCAAGCTTCACGCACTTTTTGTGCTACATCTGCATATTTTTTAGCATCATCATCTTTGCCATAGAATTTTGCAAGCTCAATGAAGTTTTCTAATGCCCAGTAATGAAGGAATGAAACTAGAGCAGACTCACCACCACCTAAGTTTAGACAGTCGTTCCAGTCAGCACGCAAACCTTTGCAGATGCCAGTAGCGCCAACTTGCTCAGTTGAGAAGTCAAGTATGCGTTTCATATGGTTGTAAACGGAGGACTCACCACCGTCAGCAAAAGTAACGATTTCATCAATAAAGCTGTTTTCTCCAGTTTCTTTGATGTATTCACTAATTGCAGGGATAAGCCATAGTGCATCATCAGAACAAGTGTGCTCTAGTCCGTGAACTAGGTCAGACATATTTGGCTCTGGTTTTACGGTAGGGGATTTAAATGCAGGAACTTTTTCCCTGTTAGGATCAAATACACTAGGTTCAAACAAATGCAGACCATATCCCATTTGAGTTAGACCACGAAGCAACTCAACAAGACGTTGACGACATTTTTCAGGGTTTGAGTGAGGAATACACATCGCATCTTGTGCTGTATCTCTGTATCCAAGTCCAGTTCTTCCACCAACTTCAATAAAGGAAGCAAAGCGAGAGAAAATGATGTTTATTTCAGATTGATACAAATTCCAAGTGTTGATCATTGTATCCATTGAGCCATTAGGAGTTTGGATTTGTAGTGCAGAACATTTTTTATCCCAAAATGCAGCAAGTTCTTCATAAGCCTTGTCCACATTTTTAAAGTCAGAGTATTTGGCTTTTGCAACTTCGCCAATTTCATGGTTTCCAACGCCAACCATAAATACAACACGAACCTCTTCGCCAGCTTTGATTGTTAGTTTTTTATGCAAACCACCACAATGATTGTTACCAAGCTCATGGCTACCAGAAAGTATGCCATTTTCAACGCCGATAGGGTTTGACTCAGTACGATATTCGCCGATAAAACTGTCACGTAGACAATCATAGCTATCAGGAGTAAAGCTAGAAGTAAAATAGTGGTACATTGTTGGGTTATAGAAGTTGTCAATTCCAATGATTCCGTCTTTGTAGTCAGAACCAGAGCAGTATAAACTCATTTGATAATTTTGATTGTCGATTTCGATGATATTAAAAGAAAACTCACAATAGGAAAACACACTAATGTTTTTATCTTTGTTTGATGTATTTTTCAATTTTACGTCCCAAAGTTCAACAGTATCGCCAATTGGTATAACAAGGGTTTCACTTGCTTGAATATCGTTGTAATCACAAGTGAACTTTGAATAGGAAAGACCATGACGACACTCATATTTTGCTACATCAAGAGGTTTTCCTACTGGTTGCCAAGAGATAGACCAGTAGTCTTTTGTATCGTCATCACGAAGATAAACATAATGACCAGGTCTGTCAAGGGGAAGAGCGTTAGCTCTAAAGCGAGTAATTCTGTGGTTTTCTGGTGATTGATAAAAGAGGTATCCGCCAGCATTTTGAGAGACTACAGCACCCATTTCCTCAGTGCCAATATAGTTTGTCCAAGACACAGGGACATTTACCCTGTCGATAACATATTCTCTGTTTTCATTGTCGAAATAACCGTATTTCATAGTCGATATCCTCCTATTTGTAAATATTGTTTACTAACTAATAGTATCATACTATTTTGTCGTTTAAAAGTCAATAATGACTTTTATTTTTGTAAGTTGAAAAGGTAATATCCTTAAATGTTTTCAAACGGAAAAATAAAAAATAGTATCCCCACGATAAACGTGGGAATACTATTTTTATAAGTTCTATTTATTGTTTTTTGCCATAATTTTAACGTTCTTATTGTGATCAGCAATTAGTTTTTTGTCTGTAACTTGATATTTAAGCAAAATATTTGTAATTTTCTCAACATCAAAGTTATTGTCTTTTTCAAAGCGATCTTTGTGAAGATATTTTTTAAGCTTCTTTATATTGACAATAGGAAGCTTGTTTGGAACATAAAGTTGCACTTTTTTGTTTGGAAAAACGATAAGGCTTTCAATGTTTACACTATACATATTTTCCTTGCCTAAAATATGGCGAATACAGTCGATATGGGCTTGGTTTTGCATAAGTGGGTTATAAAGCTCGTGCTTTTTTGTTCCGACAATATGTAACCATTCTTTTTTCTTAGGGTCACCGTAAACTTCGCCTGCAAGGTTTTTGGTTTCAACAACAAGTATACCGAAAAAGCCAACTAAAACATGATCTATTTGAGTTGTCTTATCATAAAGAGGAAGATAAAGATCGTTTATTACCTTGTAACTTCTAATACCTGCATATTTTTTTAAAACTTTAGCAACCTTTTTTTCGCCATCGATTCCTAGCTTTTTAATTTTTCTCTTTTTTAATATGACGGATAAAATCACAGCAAGAATAAAAACAGCTACAATTCCGCCAAGAATATAGTATAGCATAACTACCTCCAATAAATTATTCAATAAACATTATTTTACCACAGTTGAATAAAAAAAGGAATACTGTTTAAAATATAATTGTAAACATTTCAAAATAGATTGTGTATCCTATCGAGAAATTGAGAATTATACTATGAGCAGAGCAAAAAATAATAAATTCAGGAAATCAGTCAGAATTTGGAGGGCTACTAATGTTAAATAGAATCGCACTTGGTCTAGTAATTATAGGCGGTTTAAACTGGGGTTCAATAGGAATATTTGGTTTTGATCTAGTTGCATGGGCATTTGGTGGACAGCAGGCAATCGTTTCACGGATAGTGTTTACCCTTGTTGGTATTGCAGCAATTTGGTGTATATCATTGTTATTTCGTAAAACCGATATAA
>JBAQWI010000275.1:0-3392 GCA_049298835.1 Oscillospiraceae bacterium | reverse complement strand
ACATAGCTTAAAAAGTTCAATTGAATAAAGTTTTGACATACTTTCTATATTTTTGACACACCCTATCTTACTAGCAGAAACTTTTTTATATTCGCTCTTGTTGATACCACTTTCAAGCTTTCTTTCTAACGCACGCTTCATAGGCATTGCAGACTTTTGTGTGACCTTTATCGAGGTTATGATAGAGGAATCTATATAGACCCCAAAGTCAACTTGACTTTTATTCATACAAAATTCAAACTGACTTAATGTGCACTCCCCAAAGTTCCACACATTTTCTCCTGCTGACATAATGCCGGACATAACTGCAAACGCCATAGCTTTTGAGGCAGATTGAGTGTTAAATGCCAAACCTATCGAGGCCATATCGCAAAGGCTTGCCACTGCACCGCCAATTTTAGTACAAAGGGCTGGGGTGATTATCACATTGGGTTGACCTACTATTCCATCTTCCTCTATGATGATTTCTCGAGCAAACCCATGCTGCAAATCATCAGCTAGAATAACACCAGCCTCGACCGTTTTATTATCCCACACTTTAACTCCACTATTTAAGGTAGCCGACTTTAAAATTACAGCGCCGTTTCCGATTACACACCCTTCATTAATTGTAACGTCATCTTCTACAGAAGAATTTACAGCTAAAACTGCTTGATTAATTATTACGTTGTTGCCAATATGACAGCCAGCTTGCAAAATCGCACCTCTAATGTCGCAATTTTCGCCAATGCTCACATTGTCACATATAACAGTGTGTTTATCTATTTTCGTACCATTTCCTATGGTAACATTTTCTCCGATATATACATTAGGGATTACATTATATGAGCCATTAGGTAGGTTTTTCTTGATAAAGCACCCTACATTTTTGTCTGCGTTAATGTTACATTCTACCTTTGAATCAAGCATATCATACTGACATTGCATATAACTTTTAATATCGCCAATATCACACCAATATCCAGCTTCCTCGTAAGAATAAAGTTTCATTTGACGCTCTAACATCTTGGGGAAAATATCTTGTGCAAAATCTGAAACTTTGCCACTTTCTATCATGCACAACGCCTTTGCAGACAAGATATATACCCCTGTGTTTGCAATATCCGTGACACAGCTTGCGTAGGATGGTTTTTCTAAAAACGCTGTAATTCTACCACTTTCATCAGCGCAAACCAACCCATATTCTCTGGGATCATTCACTTTTTTTGTAATGATTGTTACATCGCTTTGACGTTCCCTGTGAAACTCAATTGCACGTGTTAAATCAAAGTCGCACATAGCATCGCCACTGATAACGACAGCCTCACCATCATACTCCTTTAGTGCTTGCTTAACCCCACCCGCAGTCCCCAAAGGTTTTGATTCCTTTGAGAACTCTAGTTCAACAATTGAGCTTTGTGCCAATGCAGCTTCTAGCCTGTCACCGTGATATCCTAAGGTCAAAACTGCTTGGTTTATATTGTGCTTTTTCAAAAGCTCAAGAATATAAAGAATGATAGGTTTACCAAGAAGTGGCGATAACGGTTTTGGTGTATCACAGGTAAGGGGCATAAGTCTTACCCCTTTTCCGCCTGCCATAATTACAGCTTTCATATGGTGCTCCTTTACTACAATTGAATTGGTCGACCAGATAAAAAAATTGCAATACAATTTATTCAGTAGACATTGTATATTAGTATTGGCATTTTCAAGGCATAATTATTCATTTTGTGAAATTGCTGTGTAAATTTTATAATGCTACTTTATTTTAAAAGAATTTGTGTTATAATTAGTCTTAAATGAGTATTTATAGGAAGTGCAATTATGGATAAAAATTATGATGTAGTTATAATAGGTGGCGGTATTGCGGGACTTTATGCTGCGCTCACGCTAAGTCAGGACTTGAACATTCTTCTGCTTACCAAGAGGGAACTTTCGCTTAGTAATTCAAGCTTAGCCCAAGGTGGTATTGCGGCGGTTTATGACAACCTTCATGATAGTGTTCAAAAACATATAAACGATACTTTTGTTGCTGGTGGTTTCAGAAATGATAGAAACGCTGTGGAAATTTTAGCTAATGAAGGACCAGCTGATGTAAAGCACCTAATAGAGCTCGGCGTTGAGTTTGATAAACAGAAAAACGGTGAAGTTCATCTTACTCTTGAGGGTGGTCACACTAGACCAAGAATTCTTCACTACAAGGATTGCACTGGTAAGGAAATTGTTGACAAGCTAATTCTAAAGGTGAAAAAACTACACAATATTACAATCATTGAAAATGCAATTGTCTGTGATTTAAAGAAAACCGAAGATATCTTTCACGTTGATGTTTTGTTCGACGATAACAAACACCACTATTTCAACTCACGATTTCTTATCATGGCAACTGGAGGTATTGGTAGAGTTTATGAGTATACTACAAACTCTGCCATTGCTACTGGCGACGGTATTGCTTGTGCCTACAATCTTGGTGCTAAGATAAAAAATCTTCACTATATACAATTTCATCCAACTGCTTTTGCAAACAAGCACACTCGTGAAAGTTTTCTGATTTCTGAAAGCGTTCGTGGCGAGGGTGCCTATCTAGTGAACTGTAAGTTTGAGCGATTTATGCACAACTATGACGAGCGACTCGAACTTGCTCCTCGTGATGTTGTTTCCCGCAGTATTATGGAAGAGGCAAGGCGTACAGATTCCAATGACTTTTTCCTTGACATTACCCATGAGGATCCGAATTTTGTAAAAAATCGTTTTCCAATGATATATCAAAACTTGCTCAATCAAGGTTATGATATGACTACTGATAGAGTTCCCGTTTTTCCATGCCAGCACTATTTAATGGGTGGAATTAGCGTTGATACCAACTCCAAAACTACAATTGACAATATGTATGCCTGTGGCGAGTGTTCTCATACTGGTGTTCATGGTGCCAACAGACTAGCTAGCAACTCGCTTTTAGAAGCGGTGGTTTTCTCACGCAGAGCAGCAACTGAAATTAACAAACTTGCAAAAAATCATATGACAGATTTTTGTGACTGTGAATTTGATACTGAAAAAAATGATGAACCTATTCCTCAAGGCATTCGTACCGAAGTAAGAGCAATTATGCAAAGCACATACTTTGTAACCCCAGATAAATTAGAGGTAAAAAAAGGATTTGAGCGTATCTGTCAACTAAAAGAGCAGATTGAACATTCAAATTACATTGTAAATCGAGACCTTGTCGAGGCACGTTCCCTTGTAACGGTAGCCTATCTAATTTTAAAAGAGGTAATATAGGAGGATTTTTTGTATGCAACTACCACAATTTTATGTTGACGACTTAATTAAGCGTGCAATATCTGAGGACATTAACTATATTGATGTCACTACTGACTACTTGATTGAGGAAAGCAAGCTATCGACTGCAAAAC
>JBAQWI010000274.1:0-2794 GCA_049298835.1 Oscillospiraceae bacterium | reverse complement strand
CTACTAAATTCATTGAGTGCTTTTGAAATATCTTTTATTGCATTTTTCAGCCCTGTATCTGAACCATACTCATCTATAGCAGATTCAATATCTTCAAGTATTGTGCTTACTTGGTCATAATATCCCACATCGGAATACTCATCCCTAAACCTTCTATCCAAAAAACTATCTCTTACTTGGGACACTCCACCCATCCCAACGCCCTGTCCTGCAAATTCAGCGTTAGGGGTACCGTATCTGCTACGTCCCATGTCAGCGGAAATAGAATAAACGTCAACTCTTTGTCTGGTGTATCCAGGAGTATGAACGTTAGTAAGATTATTACCTACGATATCAAGTCCTTTTTGGTTAACTGCAATACCCCTGCGGGCTGTTTCGAATCCTAAAAAAGTCGGTCTCATATAAAAACTCCTTTATGTCAAACGGTATTAATCCGCGATAATTTCCATCCTAGTATTGTTACACTTTTGTTTCAAACACAGAAGACTTTCCAGTAGAGTCAACGTGTTTTTTATTTGCGGTATATCCTCCTGCACTGGTAGTAGGTGTATCTTTGGATATGCCGTTGCCCCAAATTTGTAAATCAAGCTTAACTTTTTCTTGAGCTTTACTGTTATAATAAGCGATATCAGAAACTCTTTTTTCCATTGTTTCAAACAATGTTTGCAGCTCATATTTTTGCGCATCAGGAATATTCTCTATAATTTGGCGAAACGTCATGTCACCGTATCCAGCTTGTTCTTGCAGGTCCATACGTTTTTTTTCCATACTGTCAAGCTTCATCAAAAAAGTTTGCAATGACGCTACAGATTTTTCAACCTGTTTAATTTGTTTGGATAAAACAGCCTCAAGCTGTGTCTTTTGCGTCTCAATCATTTGATCAAGAAAACTAATGTACTCTTGCATAAAATTATAAAAAATCTGTTTTGGATTCAAAACTGACTCACCTGCCCCTCTTTATTTTGCAATTTATAGTGTCCAACGTGACAAAATTTTATCAGCTATTTTATCTGGTGAAACTTGATAAGTATTATTTTCTATCTTTGTTTTAATATCTTCGACTTTTTGATTCATATCAACTGCATCAATATCTTTCATGACACTCTTAGTCATTTTATAAATCTCGTACTGCTGTGTTGCCACAGGACTTATTGAAACCTTGTCAGCTTTATCTGACTTTTGCTCTGAAACTGAAATGGTATTCTTTGTATCAGCTACATTGAATTTTGCACTCATCTTACTCACTCCGCTTGAAGTTTTGTGATAAACATTATTCATTGATTTTAAATTCATATCCATAATCAGCACCTCACTTACTTTGAATTTTTATTGTTGTGTGATCTCGTTTAAAACGAATTTTATTTGTGTTTTAAGCAAGCACACAAACAAGTTAATTTAACCGTTATTAACTGTATCGACTATATCTACAAAAACTAAATACCTATGACAATAAAAATATTGTATAATTTCAAAATTTTCACAGCTGACAATTTCTAAGCATGATGAAAATACTTGTAAAAAGGATTGTATCCTGTTATAATAAAACTAAAACTGACTACAGCAATTTTTACACGCTATGAGAGGATGAAATAGTTTTATGTGCAAAATTATAACTGTTGCCACGCAAAAGGGCGGGGTTGCCAAAACTACCACTGCCTGTGTATTGGCAACAGTATTATCCCACAAGGGGTTTCGTGTCCTTGCAATCGATATGGATCCGCAAGGTAATCTGTCTTTTGCTATGAATTGTGAAATGGACAAATCTGCTACTATCTATGACGTCCTAAAAGGTGATGTTAAAACTGGATTTGCAATCCAACACCATGCGATTGTTAATACCATTCCAACGAATGTTTTACTTAGTTCAATCGAGATGGAGTTCACTGGAAAAGGCCGTGAGTTCTTACTGAAAAATGCACTTCAATCTGTCAAAGATGACTACGATTATATATTAATTGATTCTCCTCCTGGACTTGGCGTTTTAACTGTAAATGCGCTAGTAGCTGCTGATTACTTAATCCTACCTATGTTGCCCGACATCTTTAGTCTTCAGGGTATTACCCAAGTTTATGAAACTGTAGAACACGTGCGCCAAACCTGTAATCCCCAAATTAAAATTGCTGGAATTCTATTTACAAAGTTTAACCCTCGCACAAGACTTGCTAATGAAGTTCACGGTACTGCGGAGTTAATTGCTAACCAGCTTGATATTTCTATTTTTAAAACTACTATTCGCAATTGTCTTGCCCTATCAGAGGCACAATCAATGCAATGTGACGCTGTAGATTATGCACCTCGTTCAACAGGAATTAGTGATTATAGGTCACTGGCTGATGAATTGGTTGAAAGGGGAATCTAATATATGGCTAAAACAAGAAAAGACATTGATAAAGATTCAATGTTTCAAAAAATAATGCCCTCTGCGGATATCACAAATAAAAAAAGTATTATTGCTGAAAAAATCAATAGTGAAGAAGCAGTCAGTACAAAGCAAACTGATATGCAGTATATTATCGACCACGCAATTGCACTTCCTCAAAAAAATCAAGCCTTTATCATAAACATCATTGAAAAGGCTGTATCAGATAATCTTGATTCTGTTTTAGATCGATTTAAATGTTGTAAATGTGATCGATGCAAAAAGGATATTATTGCACTCTCCTTAAATTCCTTACCTCCAAAATATGTTGTAGCATTTTCCGACAGACCCCTTCCTGATTATCGGGGTGACCAGCGAACTGCTGAAGTCACTACTGCAATTGTACGTGCAGTAATCAAGGTAAAAGCAGAACCA
>JBAQWI010000273.1:0-10203 GCA_049298835.1 Oscillospiraceae bacterium | reverse complement strand
CATAAGTACCATCATGTGGTAAAGCAAGTCGCAGATTTCATTTTCAAGTTCCTCATTGTCGCCATTTTTTGCGGCGATAATCATTTCTGCATTTTCCTCACCACATTTTTTAAGGATTTTATCTAAGCCTTTTTCAAAAAGATAGCAGGTGTAAGAACCCTCTTCTTTTGTTTCTTTGCGAGATTTTACTATATCATATAAATCATAAAGTGCGTGTTCATTCATTTTGCTCACTCCCCCACATAATTTTTAGCAGTATTGCGTAAGGAACGGTCTGTGACCGTTCCTCGGAACGACCAATGGTCGCTCCCTACAATTTATTTGTTACATTATCTTCTTAAAGAAACAAGTTTTGTTACCCGTATGACACGCCGCACCAACCTGTTTTACACGAATAAGCAATGTATCATCATCACAATCGCCCAGAATTGACACTACCTTTTGAGTATGACCACTTGTTGCACCCTTATTCCATAACTCATTCCTTGAACGAGAATAAAACCAAGTATAGCCTGTGTCGAGTGTCATTTGCATACTTTGTTTGTTCATATAAGCTAGCATTAGCACTTCATTTGTATCATCATCTGTGATGATTGCAGGGATTAACTCTGCCTTAATAAAATAGTTATCTAAATTCATAACGTCACATCCTTGTAGGAATATTGTGTTCTTTCAAATGCTCTTTTACTTGTTTTACGGTAAGTTCTTTATAGTGAAAAAGTGACGCAGCAAGCGCCGCATCTGCTCCAGATTGCTCGAAAACTTCGCTGAAATGTTCTAGCTTCCCGCAACCGCCAGAGGCAATTACAGGTATATTTACTACGCTACAAATTGCATTGAGTAGTTCAATGTCAAAACCAGCCTTTGTTCCGTCAGCGTCCATTGAAGTCAGCAAAATTTCACCTGCACCAAGTGAGCAAGCTTTTTTTGCCCATTGGGTTGCATCGAGCCCTGTATCAACTCGCCCACCATTTACTACAACATGGAAACTGCCATCAATACGCTTTGCATCAATTGCAACAACCACGCATTGACTACCAAATTTATCGGCAGCATCAGCGATTAGCTGTGGATTTTTCACCGCTGAGGAATTGATTGAAATTTTATCTGCACCAGCACGCAATAATTCACGAAAGTCATCAATAGTGCGAATTCCACCGCCAACGGTTAGTGGCACAAACACCTGTTTTGCAGTATTTCGCACAACATCAATGATAGTACCCCTGTCCTCATTTGTTGCAGTAATATCTAGGAATACAATCTCATCTGCACCCTGTTGGTTGTATGCTTTTGCACACTCAACAGGGTCGCCAACATCTTTTAATCCAACAAAATTGATTCCTTTAACAACCCTGCCATTTTTCACATCAAGACAGGGGATAATTCTTTTTGATAACAATTCTATTCACCTCTTGCAACCGTTAATGCCTCTTTAAGGTCAAGTGTTTTCTTGTAGATTGATTTGCCACATATTGCACCGTAAAGACCAAGTTTTTTAATTGCCTTAATATCCTCAATATCGCTAATTCCACCCGATGCAATGATGTTTAGCTTAACTGCATCGCTAATTTTTTTAAGTTCTAATAGGTTTGGTCCTTTGAGGGTACCGTCCTTTGAAATGTCGGTGTAGACAATATGATAAACACCAATTTCTTGCATCTCACGAGCAAGCATAAGGTAGTTGACCTTGCTTTGTGACAACCAGCCCTCTGTTTGGGCAATGCCATTTTTAGCATCAATGCCGACAATAATTCTATCGCCATAATCCCGTACCAAATCTGCAATCAGACGTGGATTTTTAACTGCGGCAGAACCTAAAATAACACGCTCAATTCCGTTTTCAAGATAGTCTTGTGCAGTTTTAATGTCCCTAATTCCGCCACCTAGTTCAATTTTTAGTCCTGTCTCTTTTGCAATTTCCAAAAAAAGTAGTTTATTTGGTTGAGTGCCAGTTTTAGCACCGTCTAAATCGACCATATGTATCCACTCAGCACCAGCCTCTTTAAAAGAAAGTGCCGTTTGCAACGCATCGTCTGCAACTTGTTCTACTGTTGCAAAATCGCCTTGACTAAGTCTTACGCATTGACCGTTTTGTATATCAATAGCTGGAAAAATTATCACTTCGTTAGCCCTCCAAAATTTCTTAATATAGTGAGCCCTACCTCACCGCTTTTTTCAGGATGAAATTGTGCCCCATAAACGTTGCCTTTTTGTACTAAGGCTGGAATTTTAATGTTATAGTCGCAATATGCCAAGACATTTTCAGACTCTGTATATGCCATAAACGAGTGAACAAAATAGACACAGTCAAGCTCATTCACACCTTTTAATAATAGACTTTGTTTGTTTATTTCAAGTTGATTATAGCCCATATGGGGAATTTTCAAGTCAGTTTTGATCTTGTCAACTCTGCCCTCAATCAAAGAGAGCCCCTTAGTTTTTTCAAACTCACAACCTTCATCAAACAAAACCTGCATACCAAGGCAGATACCCAGTAGTGGTTTAGTCTTTGCCTGCTCTTTTATCGTATCAATTAAATCTGCTTTTCTTAGCATTTTCATTGCACCGGGAAACGCACCCACGCCAGGTAATATGATACTGTCAGCACGAATTATCTCATCTTTTTGGCTTGTGATAACACTCTCTTCACCGATAAAGTCCAGTGCATTTTTTACCGAAAAAAGATTACCTGCACCATAGTCAATAATTGCTATCATTTATTACAATACTCCTTTTTATGGATAAAAACCCATCCAAATTATTACTTTATAGAACTATCATAAAAATCAACAATCTTTTTCATAACATCTAAATCAAGTTCGTTTGCTAATTCAGAATCATAATCTTTAAAAAAGTCATTCATCATCTCATCTGTCATCTTATTTCCATTTGCCTCTTTTATTTTTCTAAACTCCACATTTTTTTGTTTATTATAATCTCTATTTGATTGACTCTGAAAAACTTGATGTACTTTACCTGTCATTCTCATAAATGTTAGGTTTGGTCTATTACCAAGCTTTTCTTGATATAAATCAAAACTGTTTTCAATATTTATCATGTCATCATCATCGCTATGTATAATTAAAACTTTTGCATTGGTTTTTTCTAGTCCTTTATAACTGCTATATGATGAATATTTACCAAACTTAACAAAATCACAAACACTTAAAAATGGAGAGAGCATTTTGACATAACTGCCATACATTGATATGCCCTGATCAATTAGCATATCTTTTGATTTATTAAAACCTGATAATGATGCCACTGCTTTTATATCATTTTCTGTTTCCAACACAGCACAGGTGGAGTATGCACCCCAACTATGCCCATATAGCATAATGGGTAAGTTTTTAGAAATATCTTGTTGCCGCACATAATCCAAAGCATAGTCTAAGTCAATAATTCCCTGTGGCAAACCAACAACAGAGTTACCTTCACTTTCATCATTTCCAGTATTATCAAAAGCAAAAACCAAATATCCATTTTGAGCTAAATAGTTAATTTGCGGAAGATAGGATATATATCCTCCTCCGCCAAAGCCATGCGACAAAACAACAACTGCCTTATAATCCTTTTCATCAGATTTTTGCATATAGAAGTCACCGCTTAACTTCTGCCCTTTGTTTGAAACAAATTCTGCCTCCTGTTTTGATAAGCTATCAAAATCGTTAAAGGTAAGTAGTGATTTATCATTTGCTGATGAATATCTAATATTAAATGTTTCATTGTACACAGCAAAAGTTGCAACCTGCGCAACTGCTATTAATACCACAATTAATACTGCTACAATAATTAAAATAATCTTCTTGGATTTTTTCTTATTTAGAGTTGTCATAGATTTATGTCCCCTTTAAAAAATGTTATTACAATACTCCTTTAGTGGATAAAAAACCGTCATCTTCAAGTGGTTTAATTGCCATTTTTATTGCGTGGGCAACTGCTTTGAATATTGCCTCAGCCTTATGGTGATCATTTTTGCCATACATCATGTTAACGTGAAGTGTAACACCTGCGTTAAACGCAAAGGCACGAAAAAACTCCTCAACCATTTGGGTATCCATATCTCCAATTTTATCAGCTTTAAACTCGCCATCAAACACCAAAAAAGGTCTGCCACTGATGTCAATTGCAGCAAATCCCAACGCTTCATCCATTGGAATATAAGAGTTACCATATCGTGCAATTCCAGATTTATCTCCAAGTGCTTTGGCGAAAGCTTGCCCCAAAACAATCCCTGTATCTTCAATTGTATGATGACAATCAACCTCTAAATCGCCTTTGCAAAAGACCTCTAGGCTTACCCCTGAATGAATTGCAAAAGCAGTGAGCATATGGTCGAAAAAGCCTACTCCGGTTTCAATTTTCGCATTAGGTTTCGCATCTAAATTAATCTTTACAGTAATATTAGTTTCCTTTGTTATTCTTGAAACCTCAGCAATTCTTTCCATTTTTCCTACCCCTCTATATTCTTAATAATGTCCTCAATCGCATCTAATACTGCCTCATTTTCCTGTTTTGTTCCAGCAGTTATACGAAGGTAGTCACCCATAGTTCTGATTGCAATAGAGCGTTTTAGCAACTCGTCAAATATCCTCTTTGCTGATGCTGTTTTAACAAAAACAAAGTTTGTAGAGGTTTTATAGACTATATCGAACACATTGTATCTAGCATAAATTGACAAAATTCCACTGTATAAATTGTCCCTAGAACGGATGATTTTCTCAATGCAAGAGTTTACATATTCCTGCTCAGATAACACCACTGTACCGATACTTTGTGTCATCGAATTAACGTTGTAAGGCGATTTTACAGCCCTTAGTGCTTTGGTTATGTTCTCATTTGCAATTGCAAACCCTAATCTAATTCCTGCAAGCCCCAAAGCCTTTGAACAGGTTTTAAGCACAATCAAATTATCATATTCACTAGCCACTTTTGAAATAGATTCATCTGCAAAATCCATATATGCCTCATCTACAATAACAAGACAATCAACCGACTGAACAATCCTCAAAACCTCTTCCTTTTTCAAACAAATTGAAGTAGGATTACAAGGGTTTGAAAAAATAATGCCCTTTGCTTTTGAGGAATTTGCATAGTAAATTAACCCATCAATATCTATGGTAAGGTCGTCTTTTTTAGGGAAAATCGAGGTTTTCACCTCAAAAGTTTCTCCATAGAAACGATACATAGAAAAGTCATTTGCTAAAGTGATTAACTCTTCACCTTTCATAAAAAAGGTGGAAACGATAAGAGCAATTAATTCATCAGAGCCATTTCCCGCTGTAATATAATCATGAGGTATACCATAAAAACTACCAAAACGCTTCAAAAGTTCTATTGCGTATGGGTCTGGATATCGGTTGGCTTCAACATCCAATGAAGCAAGCATAACCTTATGTATCATCTCCCGTGATAGTGAAATAAACGATTCATTTGCATCAAGTCTAATCCTATAATCGCCAGCAATTGGCTCATATGGAGTGAGGTTTTTTATTTTATCATTTAATTTATATGGCATAGCTTCTCTTCCCTTTCACTAAAATCTTACTTTAATTGAGTTTGCGTGGGCAGTTAAGCCCTCTCTGCTTGCAAGCAGTACGATATCATCGTGGGCACTTCTTAGGGCATCGTCTGTGTAGTAAATAAAGCTTGTTTTTTTAACAAATGCATCTACTGAAAGAGGTGAGAAAAAGCGTGCTGTTCCGCTAGTCGGTAAAACGTGGTTTGGCCCTGCGAAATAGTCACCTAGTGGCTCTGGTGAATAGCTACCTAAGAAAACTGAGCCTGCATTGTCTAGTCGCCCAATATATTGCATTGGGTTATCAAGCATTACCTCTAAATGTTCAGGGGCAAAGTCATTTGCCATTTCAACTGCTTTGTCAATGCCATCGCATACGAAAATTGCACCAAAATCCCGTAGCGATATTCTTATAATATCCTCACGAGAGAGATTTGTCACCTGTTTTTTTAGTTCAACTAAAGTTTCTTCTGCAAGTTTTTTTGAAGTGGTAACCAAAATTGAACTTGCTAGTATGTCATGTTCAGCCTGACTCATCAAATCTGCCGCAACAAATGCAGTGTTTGCGTTTTCATCTGCAATAATCATAATTTCACTTGGACCTGCAATCATATCAATGTCAACCTCACCAAAAAGCAATTTCTTTGCAGTTGCAACATAAATGTTGCCAGGACCTACAATTTTGTCAACTTTGGGAATGGTTTGCGTTCCATAAGCAAGAGCGGCAACTGCCTGTGCACCACCTAGTAGAAAGATGCGATCAACGCCGCACACTGCTGCTGCAACTAAAATATCTTTGTTTGCAGTTCCCTCTTTGGTTGGAGGAGTTACCATGATAATTTCCTCAACACCCGCTATTTTTGCTGGAATTGCGTTCATCAAAACTGATGATGGATATGCCGCAGTTCCACCTGGAACATAGATGCCCACACGTTTTAGTCCACGAATACGCTGTCCTAAAATGACACCATTTTCCTGTGTATCAATAAAGCTTTGTTGCTTTTGACGTTGGTGAAACGCAGTGATATTTTCCATCGCATTTAAAAGCGAGCTTACATAATCTTCATCTGCTTCGGAGAGTGCATCGTTGATTTCATCACGGCTAACCTCAATGGATGTTGGAAGTTTTCCGTCAAACTTCAAGGTGTATTTCGCCACTGCCTCATCCCCGTTATCTCGCACATCTTTGATAATTTCATCCACAGCTTTTGTTACGTTTTCGTTTACTGCCCCTGAGCGTGATTTAAGCTTATTCATATATTCAACTTCATCTTTGCCGTTTACATTTATAATATTAAGCATAACAGTTCTCCTTTGTAGTTGGTTTACAATGCCTTTTCTATCTTTTGAATTAAGCCTTCAATCTCATTTTTGTAAAGTTTCATGCTTACGGTATTTACAATAAGTCTTGCAGAAATTGGAGCAACGTCTTCAATTACAACAAGACCATTTTCTTTTAGCGTTGATCCAGTTTCAACGATATCAACAATTGCATCTGCTAAATTAAGCAAAGGTGCAAGTTCAACTGAGCCCTCAATTTTTACGATACGAACGTCCATTCCTTTGGTCTTAAAAAAGCTACGAGCAACGTTTGGATATTTAGTGGCAATGGTTTTTTCAGCATATCCAGCATAAAAATCGGTATCTTTTTTTGTGGCTACTGCAAACTTGCATCTGCCAAAGCCTAAGTCTGTGACTTCAAAAAATGAGCCACCATATTCCATAATGGTATCCTTGCCAACAATGCCAATATCACATACACCATTTTCGATATAGGTGATAACGTCTGCCGCTTTTGCAAGCACTACCTCGATGTTTTGGTCTTTTATAGAAAGGATTAGCCTTCTGCCTTTGTTATGAAGTTCTGAGCAGTCAAAGCTTAGCTTTTCAAACAGTCCAATCGTATCCTTTTCAAGTCTACCCTTTGTCAGAGCAATTCTTATTGGTCGCACAAGTATAACCTCCCTTCTAAACCTCTATCATTTTAACGCTGTCTGACACAACATCAACCCGTAATATACCCTTTGATTTTGCATATTCGATTGTTTCTTCAAGGCTATCAAAGAGAGAAAACTCTACAATATGTCCAGTAGAAATTGCCTTGATATGCTCAAAGCTTTCAATTTCAAAACCTTCATTGCAAAAAACAATGATATCTACTTTAGACGCTTCGCCTCGCTCGTGAATCAACGCATTTGCCGCTGCGTCAACATTTACAGCGAAACCGATTGCACCGCTGTCCTTTAAAAAGCCACTCATAAGGTTATCATATCGACCACCAGACAAAACTGCCTCGCCGAAATAACCCTCGATATAGCCCTTAAAAACCACCCCAGTATAATAATCTGTGCGGTTAACAACGCCAAAATCAACTGTGATTTCACCATCTGTGTTTAACTTTTTTAGTTTTTGATAGATTTCTTTTAGGTAGTTTAATACCCCAATTGTTTTCTCATCATTTATAATTGAAAGTGCTTTGTCAAAAACTTCTTCTTCACCAAAAAGACGAGGAAGTTGCTTTAAAACGGACACCTCATAGTTATCGCCAATCTTATCGAGCATATCGTTAAGTGCTGGATAGTTTTTTGACTCAATGCAAAGTCTAATCTGTTCTTTGGTTTCATCGTCAATGTTAAGGGAGTCAATCAGCGTATTGAATATTCCGATATGCCCAATTTCTATGCGAAATTTCAATGGGTGGAGTTGTTCTAGCGCCCTAATTGCAAGGGTTAGCACCTCTAAGTCAGACTTTTGCGAAGACTGCCCCACAAGCTCAACTCCAGCCTGTAAAACTTCATTGCTTCTACCACTCATTTCACGAGTAGTTGAGTAAACCGCTTGGTTATAGTAAAGCCTTATCGGCATTTTTTCGTCTTTGAGCCTTGTCGCACAAAGTCTTGCAATTGGCGTTGTCGAATCTGGTCGCAAAACCATCAATCGTCCATTGTGATCAACAAGTTTGTACATATATTCAATGGGTATACCCCGCCCTTTGCCTAAAAAAACGTCAAGATATTCAAGACTCGGGGTGACAACCTCACAATAGGAATTGCTATGGAACAAAGCTGTAAGTGATTTTGTAATGGAATTTCTAGCCGTCACCTCGTCAAAAAGGTAATCCTTTGTGCCCTCTGGGGTTATAAACTTATGATTCATCATGTAATGCCTCCATTATTAGTATCGCTTTAACACTTTATCATAGTAACACGGTATCACAAAAAAGTCAATAATATTGCTTATCCAAATAGTGTCATTTGACTAGTTTTAGGCATATCGCCAAAAGCCCCAACAGAATCAAGCATTTCTATTACAGATTTACCAACTGATGCTTTTGCTTGTAGGTCATCAACTGAAACATATTTACCCTCACCGTTTTTTGCTGCCTTCTGCAAATTCAATGCGGCAGTTTCGCCCAACCCTTTTAGCGAGGTGAATGGTAGTCTTATTTTGCCGTCCTCAATCACATATTTTGTGGCATGAGACTTAAACAAATCAATCGGTAAAAATTCCAATCCACGTTGCAACATCTCGTTGATAATCAGCAATATCGTAAATGTGTCCTCTTCCTTGGTACTACGCTCGTTGCCCTTTGCCCTAAGTGATTCAATCCGCATTTTCACTTCGTCGACACCCTTTATTGCAGCTTCTGCATCAAAATCGCCACCACGTACTGTAAAGTGTGCGGCATAGAACGCAAGTGGGTGATATATTTTAAACCAACCAAGCTTTACAGCCGAAATCAAATATGCCGCAGCATGGGCTTTGGGGAACATATATTTTATTTTCATACAACTATCAACGTACCATTGGGGAACGTTGTGCTCTTTCATTGCACTAAAATGCTCCTCGGTCAAAAGTTTGGTTGCATTACCTTTACGGGTAATCTCCATAATCTTAAATGCCATTTGAGGGTCTAATCCTTTGTGCATCAAGTAAACCATAATACTGTCACGAGTACCAATAACGTCAGAAATCCTACAAGTTCCGTTTTTAATTAAATCCTGTGCATTTCCAAGCCAAACGTCAGTTCCGTGAGAAAGCCCGGAAATCTGCAACAAGTCAGAAAAACACTGGGGTTGTGCGTCAATTAGCATTTGTCGAACAAAGGCTGTGCCCATTTCTGGAATGGCAAATGTGCCAGTTTCACTGTAAATCTGCACAGGGGTTACACCCAGTGCATCTGTTGAGGTAAACAGGCTGATAACCTGTTTGTCACTCGCAGAAACGTCGCCAATTTTCACCCCTGTCATATCCTCAAGGTGCTTATAAAGTGTAGGGCAATCATGTCCGAGCTCGTCCAGTTTTAGAATGGTATCATGTAGCGAATGAAAGTCAAAATGGGTAGTAATTACGCCACTTTCCTTTGAGTCCGCAGGATGTTGTATTGGTGTAAAATCATAAACATCATAGGTTGAAGGCACAACAACCATTCCACCTGGATGCTGTCCTGTTGTACGTTTTACGCCAGCACAGCCAATCGCAAGACGATTTTCCTCTGCTTTATGGACAACCATACCCTTACCCTCTAGGTATTTCATTGCAAACCCATAGGCAGTTTTATCAGCAACTGTCGAAATAGTACCTGCCTTAAATACATGGTCTTTACCGAAAAGTTCTTCGGTGTATCTGTGTGCCCTTGACTGATATTCACCAGAAAAGTTCAAGTCAATATCAGGGGCTTTATC
>JBAQWI010000272.1:0-1573 GCA_049298835.1 Oscillospiraceae bacterium | reverse complement strand
ATTTCAATGTTATCTGCTTTTCTAAAATAAAGAAATAAAAATATATTCTAGATTAATTGAATATATTGATGATAATAATATAATTAACCCAAATCAATTTGGTTTTCGCCATAAGCACTCTACATGTTTGGCACTTTTGAAATTTGTAGATGAAATCACTAAATCTATAGATGAGCGTAAAATAACTGTTGGCATTTTTATCGACTTAGCGAAAGCTTTCGATACGGTCAATCACAGTATTCTTGTAAATAAATTGAATCATTATGGTATACGGGGAGTTGCAAACAAATGGTTTGTTAGCTACTTGTCTAATAGACAACAATATGTGTCCATAAACAATAAAATGTCTAAATTTTCCGGAATCGTATGCGGCATACCGCAAGGGTCTATTTTGGGCCCCCTTTTGTTTTTGATCTATATAAATGATCTGAATTTTGCATCTAATAAATTAAAAAATATCATGTTTGCAGACGATACAAATTTATTTCTTACTGGAAAAAACATGGACCAAATTGAAGTTGAGTTGAACTCTGAACTTGTAGCCATATCTGATTGGTTCCAAGCAAATCTGTTGTCCTTAAATGTTAAAAAAACTTCTTATATGATTTTTACTAATAGAAAAAACCTCTCATGTCAAATTCACATGCTAGGAACAGTTCTGAACAGAGCTAGTGATTCAAGATTTCTTGGTGTGATTGTATCTCATAACTTAAAATGGAATAAACACATAGATCTAGTAATAAGTAAAATTTCGAAAAGTATTGGAATTGTATCTAAATTACGCCATCTTCTGCCACAAACACTCACCCGTTCACTTTATCTTACCATGGTTGAGCCATATCTAAATTATTGTTGCATAATATGGGCTGGCTCTGAAAAAACAGTCATGCTTGAAAAAATTCTTAAAATTCAAAAAAAATATTGTCGCATAATTACCTTTTCTAAATTCATTGCCCCGTCCAAACCACTATTCATAAGCCTTCATCTATTAGATATCTACAACATATACGCCCACCAGTTGGCTGTACACATGTTCATTCATCTCCACAACATGCTTCCATCCCATTTGTTATTACATTTTCCCACACATGAATCTATGCATAATTATAATACGAGGCGTAAAGCAGATCTACGCACTGTTTATTGTCGAACTGCCCTGCGCCATAATTCCTTTCTGGTCTCTGGACCGAAATACTGGAACCAGCTCCCAACAAGTATTAAAAATTCCCCATCTGTTCGAGTTTTCAAAAAAAGATTTAAATTGTTCTTACTTTCTAAAGCATAATGTTAATTGTATTTACTTTTTTTCCGTATTTTATTTTATGTGTGATCTAATATGCGCGGCTAATATTATTGCACTATATAGGTATCTGCTATTAATGGAAGGGGGTCAATAACCCCAAAAGCTTTGCTCCCCTTTGCATTGGTTTTCATATAATTGATGTCTTGCTTACAGTATATGCAAATTATATAATTATGGTGTACTAAAAATAATTTGACTGTTATATATATTTTGTTTTTCCTTTTGATTTAATTGTACAATTATTATGCATAACATATTTCGCATGTATAC
>JBAQWI010000271.1:0-3000 GCA_049298835.1 Oscillospiraceae bacterium | reverse complement strand
GAACTGGGCACACCTATCCTATTGGCAAGAGATTTGTTTTTATAAATTGTTCAATTTAGGACCCGAACAAGCAGGAAAATACATTAAATGCCAGAATTGACTCTATACGACTTATTGTGTTTATTATCCTCAGTACTAATTAAATCTGTAGCTGAAACGTCCAAAACTCTGGCTATATCTTCTAACACATATATGGATGGGGGCACTTTTCCAGATTCGTACCAGCTAATAATTTGCTGGGTCTTCCCAATTTGGAAGCCAAGCAAAGCCTGGGTATAGCCTTTTTCTTTTCGAATTCTTTTCAGATTATTAGCAAACATTATGCTTCCTCCAAGCATTAAAGGCGAAACTTAACCTTAATGAAATTTGTTTAAATACAAATAATATTGGTATAATCTTATGGAGGCCAAAAATTGGTACTAACTATTTGATTGTTTTTATTAATCTCTAGAATTTAGGCGTTAAAGCTCCTTGCTTGAACACCAGATGCATTGATGATTTAATAACAACGTTTGACTTTTACATTATTTGGATTGGTTATACAATCTTCTAAATATATGTGAGTCGCAGCGCTAAATGGAAAATCATTAAACAACTCAGAAGGTGAACCTATGCAAAAAGTAAAAGCAGGGCAGCCAACTCCACGTGAATGGTTCCATAATCGTTTAATGGCCCAAAAATCATTTGGGTAACAACCATTTTTATCGGCATCAGCTTTAACTTTTTCAAACACCGGGAAGCAATACATAAAAATGAATTGCCCAAACTTACAAATAGGTAAATCTTCGTAATCGAATCGGCTTTTAATTGAGATAAGCTTTATGTAATCCAACATAATATCTGATCGCATTAAAGTTGCTCCATTATTTAAGGCCCAGGTTGTAAGTATTTCCCTGCAAATGTCCTCTATTTGCGGAACAATATTTAATGGTCCATAAAAACACACTCGGTTGATTGCTTGTTTCCACGAAATAATCTGGTTTTCGATTACCAAATTTTTATCTTTTACCTCAATAGAAATCATTAAGATATACCTCCTGTGGGGTGATAATGATAAACCGCATATTAAATAAAATAGGTTTGTATACTCGGGATCAGTTAGCAAAGATGCTCCGCAGCCAAGCTAATCGGATATATAAAAGTCATCAGGAAGAACATAGTATTTTAATAAGCGAAACGGTTATTAAATAAAATCTAATGATCAAACCCAGGAAGGAAGTATCCGTAAAATTTTTTTTAAGAATTAGCCAGTGAGTTGCTGGCTACCGGCTCTTCCCCCTCAGCCAGCAACTCACTGGCCGGGATACCGAAAAAGTTTTCAAGACGTTGAGCTACTTCCCAAGAAGGGTTAATTTGATTAAGTTCAATCATGCTATATGCTCTTTGAGTGATGCCTAATTTATCAGCTATTTTCTTTTGTGATAAATGCATTGTTTTTCTTTTTATAAATAATAGCTCACGTTTCATAAATGGCACCTCTGTCAAGAAGTTTAGCTTCTATTTTTATATCAGTTTATTAGAAGTATTGCTTCTAGTCAAGCATTTTAAGGAGAATTCGATTGAGTATTTTTTCTAACAGAATAAAGGAGTTACGAATAATTAAAAAAGTTAGTCAAGCCAATCTAGCTGATATAGTTGGCGTAAGTCAGAGAGCTGTCTCTTACTATGAAGCTGGGAAGGATTCCCCTTCTTTGGAGATTCTTGTTGCCTTGGCTAATTTTTTTGAAGTTAGTACTGATTATCTCCTTGGCATAACTGATATCCCTCGTCCTATCCCTGCTAACCTCCAGAAGATAATCAATAAAGCCACTGATCCAGCAGAGTTACTGCAAGCCCTTGAGGAAACATCTCAAAAGGATAATGAACAGCCCGAAAATAAAATAGATGCACTTATTCAGGGACTGGATGAAGAATCAATGAGAGAATTGCGAAAATACATTACCTTTTTGCACTCTCGGCAGACTTTAGATGATGGGGAAGACGAAAGCTCCGCTGGATTAGATGGAAAATGAAATAACAGAATATACAGAATTCCCCACCTTCTCAGTGCAATTTTAAGGTATTTTTAATTAACGGGTGGTGATAACATGACCCTGTACTTAAATGTTCCTTATATTGAAAAAGACGAAGCTAAGGCATTAGGGGCAAAATGGAATCTCGAAGTGAAAAAGTGGTATGTTGAAGATAAACTCAACTATCATAAATTCAACAAATGGTATAAATACGAAGATACTACTGAAATTATCTGTGAACATTTACTGATAGTTGCTAGCATTCGTTCTTGTTTTAAATGTAAAAAAGAAACTCCGGTTATTTCGCTGGCAACAGATTTTTATGTGTCTATAGGCAATATCTCCAGAATTCATAATGACAGAATTGTATTAATCAGCAACCCCGGCAATATTCCTGACAATTTAAAATTCTACCTCACAGATGCTTTTAATTTTTATTATGACTTTTCCAGCGTAGTAACAACCGGATATTATGCCAACCACTGTAAACACTGTAAAACAATCCAAGGCAACAACTATCTTTACGACGAACCCAGCGGTCCATTTTATTTTTATCCACAATCCAAATTTAAAGCATTGAAATTCTATAAAATAGACCTCGAAAGTGATATGGAAATATCAGGCTCGTTTACATTTGGAAAAGATGGAACTATACCTAAACAAGAATGCTCTGGTTTTGTGGATTTGGACATAAAGTTAATCATACCGACGGTTAATCTCAACTGTTCAGGGACTTGATGAGGAATCAATGCGGCTCCGCCGGATTGGACTGATAAAGAATTAAATAACAATAGTTGATAATGGATATCAAAAAAATGCATCTGATGTCTCTTATTCAGAAGGATGAAGGTTCGATTCCTTTATGGCCAACCATTAAAAAAACCGTTATATCTGCATTTGTAAGAGAGGCTGTCCCAAAATCCAAATAGGATTGAGGTGCAGCCTCATTATTCCCTATGGTGCGGTAGAGAGGACTTGAACCTCCACG
>JBAQWI010000270.1:0-4988 GCA_049298835.1 Oscillospiraceae bacterium | reverse complement strand
CATCTCATCGTTTGGTAGATTAACTACTGAAACAGTTGCCTCTGAAACTTGATCTGCTGCACAACGTGCAATAGCAAGGGAGATATACTCACGAGCCTTCTCGTCACATTCGTCTTTTAAAACTTGCTCGTAGTTGGAAATTTTAATTGCTTTTTCATGTGTTAGTTCATCTTGTAGACTATCTAATAATTGATCCTTAGCCTGTTCAGCAGTAAGACCTGAAATTCTTTCCAAATTGTCAATCTGGCTTTTCTTAATTGTATCAGCCTCTTGTAATTTTTCTTCTGCAAACCTAAGTTTGCCTTGTAATTGCTCGTCTTTCGACTCAAGGTTATCCATTTTCTTGTCAAGGGTTTCTTCCTTTTGAACAATACGTCTTTCTTGACGTGAAAGCTCGCCTCTGCGCTCTTTGATTTCACGATCTGCATCGCTTCTTAGTTTATGAAGCTCATCTTTGGCTTCAATTATTGTTTCTTTTTTCTTTGTATCAGCATCACGAATTGCATCGTTAAGTATCTTCTTTGCTTGTTCCTCAGCACTGCCAATTTCAGCTTCTGCAATTTTTTTTCTATAGTTAACGCCTAGTTTAAAGGCAATAAAACCACAAATTACGCCTGATGCGATAAATGCAATCATGCAGTACAAGATTACTAATAATATGTTCATTTTCGTTACCATACCTCCTGTTAATTTTTTGTTTCATTGTTAATTTTAATTTGTTGTTTTTTGACGTAAAAAACCCTTATTACGTTTTCATCGTCAAATAAATAATATATCCTGAAAGTCATTAGATTACTACACACTATATTTTAACTTGTTTTAGTAAATATGTCAAGATGAATATACAATTAGTGGTATTATTTGTGTATGATACTCATAGAAAAACTCAACTAGTAGTAACTAGTTGAGTTTTGTGTAAACGATTGATAACTCTTAAGTGTTCAAAAAGGGCATATTCTTACAGTTTAATATTCATTTATATTAATATTTCCTACCGCTACCTCAAGGTCAATTTTGCACGATTTATCTCCATATGACATTTTACCTTTTTTGTCAATTGCAAAACCCTCAGTAGAACTGTCTATATTAAAGGAGAGGTTATTGGCAATGTTCCCTAGATCAACTTTGTAGGTTATGTCAAATCCTCGTATGCCCTCCGGCAACATAAGCTTCATATTACCTGCTGCAACATGGCTTTCAATGCTTCGTGTATCTGCATCTGTATACAAGTCCAAATTACCTGCCGAAAGATCTGTTTCAACTACATCAAACTCACAATCTTTTACAACTGCATTTCCAGCGGCCATTTCGAGTAAAAATTTATCTGATCTCATATCATGTATTTTAAGATAACCTGCGTTAAAATCCACATCCAAACTAGCTAACTTATCTTTGGGAAGATAAAAGTTAATCTTTACATCATCTTCGTCTAGGTTAAACAGATGAAAAATGTTTTTTGGCATTTTCACTTTAATTTCGGAATAGCCGCCATCTTCATTCGTTTGAATTTCGATATGTCTTCTACTGCTGTACTCCACATACGGCTCGTCTTTGTCGGTAGGCATAATCGTAATATTACCATATGGAAGGTCAATTTCATATGAGGTTGCGCTTTTGGATAGGGTTTGTGTCATCATGTCGCCGTGCTCTAGTGGAGCACCTACTTCATAGGAATCGCTGTCCCAACTAAACCCTTTGTTTGGTCTGTAGTTTGAGCCTTCAATTGTGTCGCCGAAATCCACAATATACTTGATGCCTGCTAATAAAGCTACAAGCAAGAATACACATAGGATTGTATATGCAATTGCAGGAACTTTTTTTGATACTTTCATTGTCTTCTCCCCTTAAATGTGTTATTATTGTAACTATATTATATTGCAGATAGACAAAAAATGCAACTTTTAGTATTTTGTTACAAAATAATTCAAAAGTGTTGACAAGTCTATGCTTTCTATGATATCATTATTATTACCTCGAAGAAGGTGTATTTTTTTGTGCCTATTTTTTGGGTGCAATCCCTTTTGAAAGAGGGAGGCAAACACAATCCCGATAGTTAGCAGGAGGTGCCGATATGAGAGTTAAAGTTACTTTAGCTTGTACAGAGTGCAAACAACGTAATTATGACACAGTAAAAAACAAGAAAAACGATCCTGACAGGCTCGAAATGAACAAGTTTTGTCGTTTCTGCAGGAAACACACTGCTCACAAGGAAACAAAGTAAACGGAAGGTGGTCTTTTAAAATGTCAAAGGAAGTTGCTGCAGTTACCAAGGCAAAAAGCGCAAAACCTAAAAATGGCTTTTTCAAAAAAGTTTCCCGTTTCTTTAAGGACTTGAGAAGTGAATTCAAAAAGATTGTTTGGCCAACCAAAAAACAAACTATGCAACACACTGGTGTTGTTATTCTGTTTATGGGTATCGCCGCAATCGCAATCTGGTCTTTAGACTGGGTGTTCATCAACATATTCAACTTAATGTTGGGTTAATGAACTAGGTATTACCACAAGGTAAATCCTTGATCTTGGAAGGACTGATACAATGTCAGAAGCCGCAAAGTGGTATGTTATCCACACTTACTCAGGTTATGAGAACAAGGTGGCAAAAAGCATCGAAACTGTTGTTGAAAACCAAAACCTTCAAGAATTGATTGAAGAGGTACGTGTACCTACTGAAACAGTTGTAGAGGTTAAGGACAACAAACAGCGTGAAGTTGAGCGCAAAGTTTTCCCTGGCTATGTTTTAGTCAAGATGATATTAACAGATGATTCTTGGTATGTTATCAGAAACATTCGTGGTGTTACAGGCTTCGTTGGCCCTGGATCAAAACCAGTCCCTCTTTCTGAAAAGGAAGTTGCGGCTCTTGGCGTTGAACTTATTCACGTTGAAGTTAACTATGAAGTTGGCGACTCCGTTAAGGTTGTTGCTGGTCCTTTAGAGGGCTTCATCGGCGTAGTTGACGCAATCGAAACCGACAGAAATGCTGTAACTATTACAGTTTCTATGTTTGGTCGAGATAATCAGGTTGAGCTTGAGTTAAGTCAAGTTGTAACCGTATAAACATTGTTTATGCAATCGCAGGTTTATTGCCTGTAAGCGTTTTCTATATAGAATAACGCTAGTGGGAGGAATAGAATAAGACTATTCCGCCAATTACCACAAATTATGGAGGTGCAAATTATGGCTCAAAAGGTTGTAGGCTACATTAAGCTACAAATTCCTGCTGCGAAGGCTACTCCTGCTCCACCGGTTGGTCCAGCTCTTGGTCAACATGGTGTGAACATTATGTCTTTCACAAAGGAATTTAACGAGCGTACAAAAAATGACATCGGACTAATCATCCCTGTTGTTATTACAGTTTATGCCGACCGTTCTTTTTCTTTTGTAACAAAAACTCCACCTGCTGCAGTTTTGATTAAAAAAGCTTGCGGTATCGAGAGTGGCTCTGGTGTGCCAAATAAAACAAAAGTTGCAAATATTACTAAAGAACAGGTTAAGCAAATCGCAGAAACTAAAATGCCTGACTTAAACGCAGCAAACATTGACACTGCTATAAGTATGATCGCTGGTACTGCTAGATCAATGGGTATCGTAGTAATCGATTAATTAACCCTGGTGGGAGGAAAATTCCGCTATTAACCACTTTTAGGGAGGAAATGAATAATGAAACACGGTAAAAAATACGTTGACAGTGCTAAACTGATTGACCGCAGCAAACTTTATGAAGCAACTGAAGCTTTGGATTTAGCTGTTGCCTCTGCAAAAGCAAAGTTTGACGAAACTATCGAAATACACATAAGATTAGGCGTTGACTCACGTCATGCTGACCAGCAGGTTCGTGGTGCAGTTGTATTGCCTAACGGTACTGGTAAAAGCATTAAAGTCCTTGTTCTTTGCAAAGGCGATAATGTTCAAGCAGCTCTTGATGCTGGTGCTGAGTATGTTGGTTCTGATGAGTACGTTGCTAAAATCCAAGGCGAAGGCTGGATGGATTTTGACGTAGTTATCGCAACCCCTGACATGATGGGCGTTGTTGGACGTCTAGGTAAAGTTTTAGGCCCTAGAGGCTTGATGCCATCACCAAAAGCTGGTACAGTTACACCTGATGTTGTAAGAGCTGTTACTGAAGCTAAGGCTGGTAAAATCGAGTATCGTTTGGACAAAACAAACATCATCCATTGTCCAATAGGAAAAGCTTCTTTTGGTACTGCTAAGTTAGAAGAAAACATGAACACTCTTATGGGTGCTGTTGTTAAAGCGAAACCTGCAGCTTCAAAAGGACAATATCTAAAATCTTGCGTAGTAACATCTACAATGGGACCTGGTGTTAAAATTACTACTGCTAAATATGGCGTTTAGTCTTGACAACTTGTCTAATCTAATGTAAAATATAAATTGCTGTTAATTTCTTTAAGACAGTAGGTGCTTTGGCGTAATGGGCTTCGGCTCACCTACCGAGGGAAACTAGACATAAAGTTATAGTTTAATCTATATAATTATGCTCTTTCCCAAACTATGTTTGAGAAAGAGCTTTTCATTTGATTAATTAAGAAATAATGGCACTTCATATGAAAAAAAATAAGTGAGGTGAATATTTTGCCAAGTACTCAGGTTTTAGAACAAAAACAACAAGTTGTAGTTAGCCTAACTGAAAAGTTAAAAAATGCGTCTTCAGGCGTTTTGGTTGATTACAAAGGAATTAGCGTTGATGATGATACTGCTCTTCGTAAGGAGTTCAGAGAAGCAGGCGTTGATTACACAGTTGTCAAAAACACATTGCTTCGTTTTGCTGCTAAAAATGCAGGATTAGAAGGATTGGATCAATACTTAGAGGGAACAACGGCTCTTGCTCTTTGTAGCCAAGATGCTATTGCACCAGCTAAGATTGCTGCTAAGTTTTCTGACAAGCTAAAAACTGTGTTTAATATCAAAGCCGGCTTTATGGACGGAGAGATTTTAGACGCAACTAAAGTAATGGCAGTAGGTAAACTCC
>JBAQWI010000269.1:0-8627 GCA_049298835.1 Oscillospiraceae bacterium | reverse complement strand
TTAGCGTTAACACTGTTTTTCTCTTCCTCTGTAACTTTATCGCCCATCTCTGTCAATGCTTTTTCAGATTGGAATATCATTTGATCAGCACCGTTTCTAATGTCAACTTCTTCACGGTTTTTCTTATCCTCTGCAGCGAATGCCTCTGCATTCTTTACAGCCTTGTCAATGTCATCTTTTGACATTGAAGTTGAAGAAGTAATTGTGATTTTTTGCTCTTGACCTGTACCCAAATCTTTTGCAGAAACATGAACGATACCGTTTGCATCAATATCAAATGTAACTTCGATTTGAGGAACACCACGACGTGCTGCTGGAATACCGTCTAGTTTGAAAATATCAAGACGTTTGTTATCTTTAGCAAATTCACGCTCGCCTTGTAGTACATTAATTTCTACTGAAGTTTGGCTATCAGCGGCAGTTGAGAATGTTTGTGATTTTTTAGTTGGAATAGTTGTGTTTCTCTCGATAATCTTTGTGCAGATACCGCCCATAGTTTCGATACCAAGTGAAAGTGGAGTGACGTCAAGAAGCAATAGTCCCTTAACATCTCCGCCTAAAACACCACCTTGAATTGCAGCGCCGATTGCTACACACTCGTCAGGATTAATACCTTTAAATGCATCTTTGCCGATTAGTGCTTTTACTGCATCTTGAACTGCTGGTATACGGGATGAACCACCAACTAGCAATACTTTATGCAAATCAGAAGTTTGTACACCGCTATCTTTTAGTGCTTGACGAACAGGTCCCATTGTAGCTTCTACAAGGTCTGCTGTAAGCTCGTTGAATTTCGCTCTTGTCAAAGTAACATCAAGATGCTTTGGTCCAGTTGCATCAGCTGTGATAAATGGTAGGTTAATTTGTGCTGTAGTCATTCCAGAAAGCTCGATTTTAGCTTTTTCTGCTGCTTCACGCAAACGTTGAAGTGCCATTTTATCAGCTTTTAAATCAATGCCATTGTCTTTTTTAAACTCAGCTGCCAAGAAAGTAACGACTCTCTCATCGAAGTCATCGCCACCTAGACGGTTATTACCAGCAGTAGCCAAAACTTCTTGAACGCCATCACCCATTTCGATGATAGATACGTCGAATGTACCTCCACCAAGGTCATAAACCATAACCTTTTGGTCTTCTTCTTTATCAACGCCATAAGCTAGCGCTGCTGCTGTTGGCTCATTGATAATACGTTTTACTTCAAGACCAGCAATTTGACCTGCGTCCTTTGTTGCTTGACGTTGTGCATCAGAGAAATATGCAGGAACTGTAATAACAGCCTCTGTTACTTTTTCTCCAAGATACGCCTCAGCATCAGCTTTTAGTTTTTGCAAAATCATTGCAGAAATTTCTTGTGGTGTATAATTTTTGCCATCAATGATAGTTTTGAAGTCTGTGCCCATTTCTCTTTTGATAGAGCTAATTGTGCGGTCAGAGTTTGTTACTGCTTGACGTTTTGCAACTTGACCTACCATTCTTTCACCTGTTTTTGAAAATGCAACAACTGATGGAGTTGTTCTAGCACCTTCTGAGTTAGGGATAACGACTGCCTCGCCGCCCTCCATTACTGATACACATGAATTTGTTGTACCTAAGTCAATACCTATAATTTTTCCCATAATGTTTTCCTCCTAAGTAATTTATAATATTTTAATTTGTTGATTGGTGTTTTTTATAAGCGAAGTTCTTTTTCGCCTTTGGCTCACAACAAGCCACTTATTTCATGCTTAAGGATTGGCAACTACTACCATTGCGTGACGCAATACTCTTTCGCCAATTTTATATCCCTTTTGGAACACTTGACATATAGTGTTTTCACCAAAGTTTTCATCTTCTATTTGGTTAATCGCATTATGAACATCAGGATTAAAAGTTTGGTTTAGCGACTCAATTTCTTGCACGCCTAGATTTGTAATCGTTTCAGATAGTTGAGTGAAAATCATTTCCATACCCTTTTTAAACTCTTCATCTTTACTTTCAACAGCAAGCGCTCTCTCAAAATTATCAACAACAGACAAAATATCCTTTAAGCAAAGTGCTTTTGAATAAATCATCATCTCTTCTTTTTCTTTGAGTGTTCGCTTTTTGAAGTTATCAAACTCAGCATAACTGCGAAGCAAAGTTTCATTAAGTTGGGCATTTTTTGCTTTTTGCATATCTACCTCACTAAGTTCTACCACCTCGTCTGTTGATTCTACTGCGTCGTTGATTTTAACTTCATCAGCAACTTGCTCTTTTTTACTCTTACTCATTAAATTAGTCCATCCTTTCCGTCATCACCTTCAATGACATCAGCTAAAAGCTTTGTTACGCTTTGGGTTATATATTCAATGTGCGGAATAACATTGGCATAGTCTATTCTAAGTGGACCTATTACACCAAATGAACCCGCCAGTTCCTCTTTAATTTTATATGGTGACATTATCATACTTGAATTTGTCACCGCAAAAGACTCGTTTTCTTTTCCAAAGACAATGGATATTCCGTCAAAAGCTTTGGATAAAAGACTATCAAGGTCATTTTTGTTGGCAAGTAGCGACACCACCTCATCAGCTTTTATGCCACTTGTAATGAGCCTTTGCTCACCTCTTAAATTAATATCAATCTTTGACATCTCACCCGAAAGTTCATACACTGCGTTTAGCAATGGTGAAAGTGATACCATATAACCACCTAATGCAATTGCTAAGTTTTGAAGCATTTCCGAGGTAACTCTGTCTAAGTTTAATCCATTTAGATTTTCATTGATAAACCTTGCAAAATAGTCAAGCTGTTCATAGGAAAGGTCAAACTCAATTCTGCAAATCTTATTTTTTATTGTGCCTGCCGAAGTAATAATCAAAAGTGCGTAAAGTCTTCTTCCTGCTGGAATAACTTCTACCCTAGTAATTACCGAAAACACAGGCATACTGCTTTTTGAAACCACAGCAAGCTGAGTTAAATCAGACAAAACATTCACCGCATTGTCAACAACAGCATCTACTGTCAAATCATTTCTGATAAGCAAACTGTCAATTAAATGCTTTTCTTTAGTAGAAAGTGGTTTTGGCGACATAAGATTGTCAATGTAAAATCTGTAGCCTAAGTAAGTTGGCACACGACCGGCAGATGTGTGGGGTTGTTCTAGATAACCTAGTCGCTCTAACAGTGCCATATCATTGCGCACAGTTGCTGATGACACACTAACACACAATCGTTGCAAAATGGCATGAGAACCTACTGGTTCACCTGTTTTGATATACTCATCAACTACTGCTGATAATATTAACATTTTTCTTTCATCAATTAACATATTGTTGCCACCTCACAAACAATTAAAGTTGGCGTATCTAGTGCATTGTCCTACAAACCTTTATTTTTTTCAATTGTACCATTTAGCACTCTACACCTTTGAGTGCTAAATATAATTTATCACTATTCCCCCCAGATGTCAAGTCAAAACAACCACTTAAATTGTAAACTTAATTTTAACAAACATTAATTATTTTATTACACAATTAATTGAATAGAAAGATGTAATATGGAAATAATATTTTATTTATATATTTTTTTACTATATATTGCTTGACAAATATGGTATACTAGTACTATAAAGACAATATAAATTAACAGAAAGTGAACTTGAGTATATGAGCAATACAAGTATTATTACAGAGCACGCACACGCTGGTCACAACCACGGCTTTTTGGGAGAATTGGTCGAACAGATTTTTGACGCCACAAGCCTATCCCATAATGCAAAAGAATTTTTTACACACTTTGTTGTAGACACTCTCAACGTATTCTTTTTGCTGATTGTTGTTATGACTGTGGTCTACTTTATTAGCAGTTATATCAATATGGACAAGCTCCACAAAAAGCTTGCATCCTTAAAAAGCATTTGGGGATTTGGCTTAGCCATTTTCATCGGATTATTATCTCCCTTTTGCAGTTGCAGTACAATTCCCGTTCTAATGGGATTTATCTCTGTGGGAGTACCTGTAAGTGTATGCTTATGTTATCTTACAGCTTCATCAATGATTAATATTACCGCACTTATTTCAATTTATGCTGTCACCGATTGGAAATTTGCGCTACTCTATTTGATTTGTTCCCTTTCAATTATCATCATAAGCAGTATCTTCTTCTCTTTCATCAAGTTAGACAATGGAGTTAAGCATTATCATGGACACGACCATCACGCAAATGATGGCTGTGAAACTTTCTTAGGACGGCTGAAAAATGCTTTTTTTGATACTTTAAGCGTCTTTCGCAAATGTGCATTGTGGGTGATACTCGGTGTTGCACTTTCATCCTATATCATGGTGTATTTCTCAATAGAAAGCATTTCAAACATTGTAAACTCAAATAGCTTTCTATCTACAACAATCGTTGCGCTAATTGGAATTCCTATCCACTCAGATATATTCTCAGTAGCTCCTCTGATTACCTTACTGATGAAAATTTCGCCTAGTCTTGCACTTACATTTACATTTTCGACTATGGCAATATCGCTTCCATCGGTGATTATTCTAACTAGAGCACTAAAAACAAAGACCGTTCTTATCTACTGTGGAACAATTGCTGTACTTGCATTAATTATTGGATATATAGGATTGCTATTTTAAGATTAACGTAAAAACGCTGCCCTTTAGGGGCAGCGTTTTTGTTTTCTACATTCGTGAATACTTCAATTTCTTAAATTTATTAGCCTCCCTTTTTGTATCTTTTATATTTTTATTGATAGCCTTATCATTATTCAAATTTTGCTGTTTAATTTTCGTTATCATATTTATGTATTAATCTCCTTAAATTTTAGTTTAATAGTACCTTTTACTTTTGATTTTAATGTCATGCTTTCGTCATCACATATAATCATTTGACTTTCGAATAGTGATTTAATTTTAGTTCTTGAAACATTTAGCTCGTCACTCAAAAGTTTGTCAAGTCTCAATCCAAAATTATGGCTTATAACAATTTCTAGCATATCATCATCGCTTATAGTTAAATCAATTTTTTCTATCTTATAGGAAATGTCATCATAACACACTACTGCTTTATTTGAGTTTAATGTATGTATGTCATATGCGTATGTCATTGAAGTTTCGTAGTCATTATTTAGAAATCGTTTATATAATGATTTTTCAATCTGACTTGGTTTAACTCTTGAGAGAATTTCCATATTCCAAGTAGTATCACATTCTTCGCACTTGTAAATTAGCCACACATCAATATTTCTACCATTTGCATTGACTCTAAAGTTGCCACTACAAATAAACTTACTTCCATTTCCACACTTGCTACAGTTTCTTACAATTGCAGGTGCGCTTATCGGAGTTATTATCCATTTTTTAATTTTAATACAGCTGCCTTTCGTAGCTGTATTTGTACGTTGTTATAATTATTTTTAGACATAAAAATACCATGCCTAAACCTTAAAAATTAAGGAATAAAGCATGGTATTAAAAATTATTGCAAAATAAATGACCAAAGGCAAAACTTGCCCATAGAGTAATCCAAATTACGATGACTTGTAACAACAATACAATATACAGCTTCACTTAATTTTGTAAAACACATAACTTTAAATAAGCCATAACAAATTATGACTATTTATAAAACTATGC
Source organism: Oscillospiraceae bacterium (assembly GCA_049298835.1). Lineage (GTDB taxonomy): Bacteria > Bacillota > Clostridia > Oscillospirales > Ruminococcaceae > Paludihabitans. Next base: position 3,024 of record JBAQWI010000269.1, on the reverse strand, counting down.
AATTAAATTTTAAAATTAAGCGTATATAGGCATTGGACTACCTCCATAAAATAAATGTAATTTATTTTACCATATATTATACTTAACTACAACAATAATTTTTCACTATAAATATTACCTACTTAATCACAATTGTATTGTTGAAAAAATCCCCATTACCTGCTCCAATTTGTGGTGAAGCTAGACTTGCTATATTGGTTGCTGTAATATCAAATTCTATGCCTACTGGGGATTTCTTATAAAGGTTTGCAAACTTAGGCGAAATAGGAATAGTTGCATGAGCCTTAGCATTAGCTATAATCTCCATTCCTCGCTTATTGGTAGCAAGCACGCGAATGTATTGAGGTGATATCTTAGTGTCCTCTGCAGTTATGCCAATTAGCGCAGAATAGACAATGCGTCTAATTCTTGCAAGTGTATAGCGTTTGGTTTTAACGAGGCTATAAAATTCATTGAGGCTTATTGCTGTCCTTGAGGCACGATATAGTCTGTTCTCTAGCCCCTCATTTACGTCTGGTAGCGTAGAAAATTGTTGCAACGTCATCATGCGTAACTTGTAGAGAATGACTGTTTCAATTCTACTTTCTAAAACTGGAGCAATACCCTCTTTTATTTCAGACATATAAATATCGTATGCAGACTTTGGCGAAAACTTAAAAAGCTGCTCATAGTCTGCTTTTTCGATAAGTTCACGCATATAAGATGCACTTGAAATTGTGTCGGAGGTACTATTCGAGTCGTGTTCTACCTGCTCGCGTATTACTGTAAAAGATTCAATTTTATCATTTATCTCATTAATTGCCTTAATATATTCAATGCCCAAAAGATTGTTTGGGTTTGCGATTACTTTAGAATACTCATAACCATAAAGTTCAGTGATTGCCTCTTCCAACGCTCTTGGGTAAGACATCCCTTTGGAAAGACATTCACTCATCAAATCTGAACTTTCAGCGAGTATGGAAAGTCTTGCCGTTTCTTTGAGCATTGAAACGTCACCGCATTCGCTACCGAAACTTATCATGTTCACTTTAAGCTGATCTAAAATAAAAATGCTTGCTTTTGCAAATCTGTTTGCCGATGCAAGTGCATATTGAACAGGAAGCTCAATCACAAGGTCAGCCCCATTTAAAATGGCAGCTTTGGCTCTTGCCCATTTGCTAAAGATTGCAATATCACCACGTTGGACAAAGCTTCCGCTCATAACTGCAACAATATGGGTTGCGCCCGTGAGTCGAGTTTTGTCTATTTGATACAAATGTCCGTTATGAAATGGATTGTATTCTGCAACAATTCCTGCAATTTTCAAAGCTACGCCTCCTTTTTTTGTTTTCCACTTGAAATTCAGTCCATATTGTAATAATATATAATATAGTGTTTAATTGTCAACAATTAAAGTAAAATTATATTAAAAGGGGTATATTTAATGAAAATTCTCGTAATTAATGCAGGTAGTTCATCTTTGAAATATCAATTAATTGATATGATTGATGAAAATGTTCTTGCAAAAGGCAACTGCGACCGTATCGGTATTGATGGTGGCTGTATCACTCACAAATTATCTGATGGCAGAGTTCATACTCAACAGTGTAAATTCAATGATCATGCTGATGCCTTCAAAAAACTGGTAGAAGTTTTGACTACAGGCGAATTTTCCGTTGTTGAAGATTTATCAGAAATTACAGCAGTTGGTCACAGAATTGTACAAGGCGCAGAGCATTTCTCTGAGTCTGTTCTTGCTACAGACCTAGTTGTTCAAAAAATTGAAGATATTTCAGATCTTGCACCTCTTCACAACCCTGGCCATGTACAAGCTATCAAAGCTTGCAAAAAAGTATTTGGTTCTGATGTTCCTGAAGTTGTTGTATTTGATACAGCCTTCCACCAAACTATGCCTGAAAAAGCATATATGTTTGGTATGCCTTACGAATACTATGAGAAATATAACGTTCGTAAATACGGCTTTCACGGCACTTCCCATCGTTTTGTAAGTGCTAAACTTGCTAAACTTTTAGGCAAAGACATCAAAGACCTTAAAATTGTTACTTGTCACCTAGGCAATGGTTCCTCTGTTGCTGCTATAGACAACGGCAAATGCGTTGATACTTCAATGGGCTTTACTCCTCTTGATGGTGTGCTTATGGGTACTCGTTCAGGCTGTGTTGATCCTTCTGCTATTTTGTACATTATGGAAAATGAAAAGTTAACCCCTAATGAAATGAATATGATTTTAAACAAACAATCAGGCTATCTTGGTGTTTCAGGCGTTACAAGTGACGACCGTGACCTAAGAATAGCTGCTGCTGAGGGCAACAAACGTGCTATACTTGCAGGAGATATGCAACGTTATCATATTAAAAAATATATTGGTTCTTACGCTGCTGCAATGGGCGGTTTAGATGCTATTGTATTTACTGGTGGTATCGGTGAGAACTCTGCTTCACTTAGAGAAGAAGTTTGTGAGCATATGCAATTCTTAGGTATCGAGCTTGATTCCGAGAAGAACATTATGTGTAACGCTCAAGAAATTGAAGTTTCAATGCCTTATTCTAAAGTTAAAGTTTGGATTGTACCTACTAACGAAGAGCTACTTATCGCTAGAGATACAAAAGCAATCGTTGAGAAAATTAGATAAGATTATATAATTTAATATTGGAAGCGAGATAAAGAAGTTTTTCTTTATCTCGCTTTTTTGTTTTGGTGGATTGAGATACTAACCCACAAGATTATTGAACAAAAGCGCGTCTTGTACGACAAAGTTATAATTGTAAAAGCGTAAATTTTATGGTAGGATATGTTAAATTAAATTATTTATACAATTTTAGTCTGGAGGCGAAGGGGAGAATAATGGAAAATCCATGGGTAAAAGTATCATTAAATAACTATGAACAACACATGAAATTAGCTGATATTCAGCAACTTCAAACGCTCAATCAAATCATGAAGCAACAAATTAAGCAGCATCAAATAAAGACGATTGCCATTTTAGGTATTGCAGGGGGCAATGGTTTGGAGCATATTGACACG
>JBAQWI010000268.1:0-3182 GCA_049298835.1 Oscillospiraceae bacterium | reverse complement strand
GCCTATTTTACCGATGTCATGTAAATTTGTTGCCTGCACAAGGTTATTAAGGTTTTCCTTGGAAAAATCAATAATTCGTGCGAACTCTTTTGCAAGAGATTCCAATCTTTCTATGTGTTCTTTGGTTTCATATTTTTTTTTCAGCAGCAATTTTACTAGGATTTCAGCGATGGCCCACCTGGCTTTCTTGCCTTCGATAAGCTTAATTTCATACATTAATTCCTCAGCTTCTTTGAAGACCTTAAACAAATCTGTTTCACTATCAGTTTTAGTTGCCACACCCAAGGATATACTTAAAAGAATATCTGTATCCTGATTGATTTTACTGGCTGAGTTAATCTTATGTCCAATATCCATGGCTGTTTCATTGTCCGTGTTGGGAAGAATAATAGCGAACTCATCACCGCCCCATCTTGCTATAATATCATTTTGACGACAAGATTGTTGCATAATGAGGGCCATTCTTTTAAGCCAATTATCTCCCTCCTGATGACCAAAAACATCATTAACAAATTTTAGCCCGTTCATATCGCCAACGAGCAAGGAGATGGGCATACAGTCATTGTTTTTTTCCAGCTCTTGTATTTTTTTATCAAAAAATGTCTTATTATGCAATCCGGTTAATTCGTCATGGAAAGTGAGGTAAGTTATGTGAGCCAGTCCTTGCTCAATTTCATCCTTTTGTTCTTTAAAATAAAGCTGAATAAGTCCAATTGCATTGAAGAGTAAGATTATTTGCGAAACAATATATGGAGCCATCTGGGGCATTTTTAAAATATATGAAAAAATAACAGTGTTACTAACCCAAGCGATATTTAATAAACCTAAAAAAAGAGCTAGATTTCCGTACTTTTTGGCGGACCGGATCATCGTTACGCCTACCCATGTGGATAGAGCAAATACCGCTAAATAGGTGTATTTAATAAGCTGCAGATCAGACCAATATAGATTTGAGAAAACGATAAAAAATAATAACCAAATTATTCCTCCCCTTAAAAGCAGGGATATTCTGGTTTTAATATTCAGGAATAATAAAGTACCCCAAGATATTAAAAGGTTTGCACAGAAATATGAACTTAGACTAAGCAATAAAACCAGGTGATTTTGTCTCAGCAATTTAGGAAAAAAAGCATCCAGACTATAATTATACGCAATGATGGTCCAGCCAATAAACCAAAGGACAAGAAAAAGCCTGCGGTCAAACATAATAATATAGATATACAACATCAATAAGACAGCGATAGCTCCGAGTGAGGCAATTAAAAGTATTACAGAAGTTTGCATAGTCGCTCCAATCAAAGTAGGCTAACTTTTTGTTCAATTTTACTAAATAATATTAATTTTGCAAACAACCAGACTATTTTCGTTCACCTTCCCGGGTTGGCTTTTTGACATTCGCATACCGCCCTTTACCCCCCAATATCCTTACCACCGTTTCCATTACATATTATAAAAGCACCTACTTCTCAGCAGATGCGCTTAAATATACTGATTTATATTTTTCATGTTCCTCCGCACGACCCTACCCCTATTCTCTAATTGGAGGAACATATTTTTATATCATATCCTATATGTACTACTTCTTAATGGCTATCCACCCACCATACGCAAAACTGGTAAAAAATCTTAATGATTCATCAAAACCAGCTTCCGTAAGCAGGCTTTTTATCCTTTCTTCCTCTACAAATTGAATACGTTTTAAAATCTGATTATTAAAGCCGTCTTCCACTATTTTATCCTCAACACCCATTGATTTAACAAATGTTTTCCATGCCAAAACGGTTTGCTCAAAATGATTACTATTTATATTACCAAAACCATCTATCAATATTAATGGCGAACCACTCTTAAGTCGCTGACTAATACTTTTGAGCAAATGCAGCTTAGCTCCGTCATCGCTAAGAAAGTGCATTACGAGAATACAAGTAGCAGCATCATATAGATTTGATTCCGGAAGATCATGGGTATATCCATGAAACAGTTGAATCGAATTCAATAAATGATTCTCGTCAATTTTCTGCTTTGCGATTGATAACATTTCAACTGAAGGATCAACACCTGTCATATTCCACAATGGATTTTCAAGTCCAAAGGAAATCAACTCCATCCCTGTCCCACACCCTACTATGAGTAATTCAGCATTATCCTTAACCATTGACCGTATAAATGAGCATGCCATAAAAAACATTGGTTCATAAGCAGCACAAAATTGTCTTATGGACTCGTCATATTTATTCAACTCAATTGGTGGATTTAAATCAAAATCAGTTGCCTGTTGTAATTTGGTATTCATACATGATACCTCCCCATCAATTGTTGTCATTTTTTCACAAAATAAATATACACCTTTACACCGTATAAATGTCAATGGTGTCAGAACTAATTTAATGAGAATACGGTACGCCCCCCTAAAAAAATGAAGGGGGGCGTTTTAAATTTATGATTTATACTTTTACAAAAATATTATAGCACTCCAGATGTATGGGTTCATATCAACATTTCAAAAGAAAATGAATCGATTTATTAACTCGTTGCAAATCAGGCAACAATTCTATTTCTAACTTTTCTGCGATATAACACCATGAAAAAGATAAGGCAAGCAACCAAACCTAATAGTCCGGGATGGAGCATAGCATAAGCTATTGCGATTAATGGCAATAGCAATACTCTCACTAGTGCTTTCAGTGGTTCACTTTGTGCTATATAGGCAGCAATGGGTGGAGAATTATGATAATAGAACTTCACGAAATTTCGTCCCAGTGTATTTGTAAGTAAGCACCTATCCCTAAATTGTCTTAACAGAACTACTGCAGGCTGTAGTTTGGAACCAAAAGCAGCAGTCGCTATAAAGCATTCATCCACTTTTCCGGCAGCATTGACGGTTACGCTGATACTGGTGGTCATGGCCACGTTGTTGGTATTTACTACTCCGACGGGCAAAGTAACCGTTCCGTTTACGGTGAAGGTCTGTTCTGTTTTTGTGTCTACATTGTAGCTTGTGAAAGGTACGGCCCATAAGTCCCAGGTTACGGCGGCGTTTACATTACCTCCATTTGTGACCATGATTACAGTCGAGGGTAGTCCAAGCGCATTTGCTGTCTTAGCGGTGCCGTTGGCTACTCCGGTTATGGCTGTTGGCGCTGTTATACTTTGCAGAAGTTTTGCTGCGCTGACTGTTACCT
>JBAQWI010000267.1:0-2943 GCA_049298835.1 Oscillospiraceae bacterium | reverse complement strand
AATTGGATCTGTTCTTAGAATAACCATACCTACCAAGAAGAACTGGTTTTCAATAATCTTCTTACCAATTTGGCTTGTAGGGTGGTTGGTGGGGGAAGTAATGATATCAGGTCAACTCTTGGCTAATGAAGCAGGAACTCCCGACTTGTTTTTGATTGTTTGGTTAATAGGTTGGACTGCAGGTGGTGCATTTGCTATATTAGCATTCTTATGGCAACTTGTCGGTAAACAGGTAATAACGCTTTCTTCAAATATATTGTCAGTTCAAAATAAGATTCTCAACATGGGCATTCTTAAAAACTATGATTGTTCTTTAATTAAAAACCTAAAGACATTAACTTTGCATAGAAATAGTGTTTTTTCATACAGTGGCAGCATGGAATTTTGGGGGTTTGGTAAAGGTAACATTGCATTTGAATATGGTATGAAAATGATTAGATTTGCTCCATTTATCGATGAACCAGAAGCTAGATATGTTATTGAAAAATTACAAGCAAGAGGACTCACGGTTAACTTATAAGTATCCGCTAGCGGATACGATAGACCTACAATTGGCCATGCATCGCTAATAAACACGCTCTTGCAAAATGATATTTCATCAATGCATTAGTTATAGGTCTTGCGTCTTGTAATAAATGTAAATTGCGATACACCATAATCGCGAAATGAAGGAATGCCAAGGATGTTTTATATCCCTTTTAACGTTACGAGTCATGTGGAGACGGTGGTAAGGATATATCGGGGGTAAAGAGCGGAAAATAGTACATTTGTGAGATGGGAATTATGTTTCCGCACTCATAAAATATGGACAATGATTTTCAGCAAAGATTTTGGAAGGTGATCATTTGAGTAGGAATATCGGAATCAGCAAAGAGAATAGGAAAGCAATGATTGACTTAATAAAAAGCTATTTTCAAAAGGAACGGGATGAAGAGCTGGGAGATTTATCTGCTATGATGATTTTAGATTTTTTCATTAAAGAGCTGGCTCCAGAATTCTATAATCAGGGTGTCGCTGATTCGTATACATATTTGAATGACAAAATTGAAGACTTATTTAGCCTTCAAATATGTAAACGATAGACTTATATTAAAACATTAAATATTTTAGTTTATAAGGGCATCTGCTGAGGGATATACTCCCCCAAAGGTTAACAGGTAAATAAAAACTTACGACCTTTAGGGGAGCATTTTCATGTAAAAGAATATTCATAACATGACATGCAGTTGACATATTATGAATGCTATAATAAATTTCAATATAAAATGCAACGATGTTGTGATATGAATATTTTTGGAATGAATACTCCAGTCCGCGAGAGCCATGAGTTCAGTGGTTGAGACCCACCTGTCCGACGTAACGGTCGGAACTAGAGAGCAAAGAAGAAAATCAAAGAGCATAAAAACTGTTACAAGAAGAACGTTACGCAGTAACCCGGTACAACCCATCGGTGTAGCGGGAAGTAAATATTGAAAGAATTAGGCTGTATAGTGTGAAGAGAAGAGAGGAATGTAAATGAATAGTACAGTATATCTTTATGTTTTTGATACCATGGCAGACTGGGAAGTCGCTTACCTGAACGCGGAGCTTCACGCTGGAAGATATTTCAAGAAGGGACGGAACCCATTAAAGCTAGTAACCATTAGTAATACAAAAGCTCCGATTGTTACGATGGGTGGGTTGAGAGTTATACCGGATATTGAAATTGACGAGTTAATTATGGAAGAAACTGCAGCTTTGATTCTTCCTGGTGGAAATACATGGACACAACCATTTCATGAGGCCATTATTAAAATGGCTAGAGAGTGTTTAATGGCAGGTGCTGTTGTGGGAGCAATTTGTGGTGCTACAATGGGGCTTGCTGAGAGTGGGATATTGGATCAGAGATGGCATACAAGCAATGATCTGGAGTATCTTAAAATGACGTGCCCCAATTATGTCGGAGAAAAATACTATAAAAAAGAACTTGCAGTTACTGATGGGAATCTTATTACTGCTACTGGAATAGCACCGTTGGAATTTACATTACACATATTGAAAACATTAAATGTTTTTTCGACTCAAACATTAGATGCTTGGTACAATCTTTATAAGACTCAAGAAAGCAAATATTTCCATGATTTAATGAATTCAATTCAATAATGGTAATTTGAAATTGGCATATTAAATAGCTGTGCTGATTTTAATAATATTGATATAACATTATAATTATTTTCAAGAGCATCTGCTGAGAGGTAGGTGCTTTTTTGAAGTGGAAAAGTAAATAGAACCATAGATATGGTATAAATTGTATACTGACTGGTTTCTATAGCGGATAATAAAAAGGGTAATTTGAAGTAAAAATAACAATATGTGTTTGGATTTTAGAATAGATAAAACTTCAAAGGAGAAACATTTATGGTTAAGATATACCCCGGCCTAAAATATCAGAATTACATCCAACTATGAAACCTCTGGAGTTGGTGGTTAGGGCAATTAAAAATTCCAGCAATATGAAAGAGATTATTCTTGATTTATTCAAGTAACATTATAAGAAGTAATTATAATTATATTTGGAAGGTGATGTATTGAAGTCAACAGCAAATTATATCTCAATTTTGAGAATTTTACTTGCCCTTACATTGGCTTTAGTAAAACCATTAAGTATAGCTTTTATGGTTATCTATCTCGTTTGTGGAATTAGCGATGTATTTGATGGATATATAGCAAGAAAAACTGACACCGTAAGCAGATTAGGCGGAAAACTTGACTCTATTGCAGATTTGATAATGGTTGCGGTACTGATGATTGTACTATTTCCAATTATAAATCCAACAGTTCAAATCATTACTTGGATAGTTATTGTCGTAATAATCAGAGCAATGTCAATGATTGTGGTATTTGTAAAGTATAAAACTTTTGAGATACTTCATACTTATGGGAATAAAATTACAGGGCTTATGC
>JBAQWI010000266.1:0-1728 GCA_049298835.1 Oscillospiraceae bacterium | reverse complement strand
GGAGTACCCGGTCAACCGTATTAAACCAAATATGATTTCCCAGAACGGAAACAATAATCTGGAAATCATATCCAGTAATCTTGGTGATAGTAAGAATTATTATGAAATTGTATTAAAGGGTGCAATTCAACAAAATCAACCACTTTATGTTAATTCATACAAGTTGAATAGTGATGAATGGGAAATTACGGATTCGGCGCAGTTACTTGTATTAGATGAAAAGGAAGAAGAGGTTCCAATTGTTTATCAAAATGGGAACGTCATTTATTTGGATGTCCCTCAAAAAGAAGGGGCATATAAAATATATATACATGGTGAGCCAGTTCCCTATAAGAAAATAATGATTAATGATCCAATAAGTATTATTGTCAATGGTGTAAAAATACCTATATACAAGGAAAAAAACAAAAAAATTATCTATGATAAGTTTGATTATAATCGGACAGGTATGATTGTTGCGCACAGTGAGTACCCTGATTACTTCTACAACTTGGTATGCAAAGAAGAGGTTGCAGATTCAAAAACGGTTTGGATAGAGTTGATAGATGAAGATAATGATGAAGAAGACGAAAGTGTTTCCTCAAAATCGAAGATAGATTATTTCTTTGAAGAAGATGTCAATGAATTAGAGGGCAGGGTAAACGGAAGAAAAGTTTCATTTTCAATAAAAAAGAGCATAGCCGAGACTAGAAGACTGATGTTGGCAAATGCTGAATACAATAGTGAGATAAGTTATGCATCTTTACCTAGCGAACTTTCGATTCCAATTAATATTTATCAACTTAAGAGGCAGAAAGAAGCAATCAAATATCTTGAAAAACAACCTTTACTGGAACATAAAAGTTTATTGTCATTAATGGAGAACAAACAAACTAGCTTTAACACATGGCCATCATTTAAACCAAAAGTGATTGATGAATGGTATGTACTGAATGAAGAGCGTGAAGGTGTGGAAGCACAACGCAGTTTTGTACAAAAAGCTCTGGCGACTCCGGATTTTACTCTACTGGAAGGTCCACCAGGATCAGGGAAAACAACAGCTATTTTGGAGCTTATAGTCCAATTAATAAACAATGGCAAAAAAGTGCTATTATGCGCTTCAACCCACGTAGCCATTGACAATGTATTGGAAAGATTAATGGAGAAAGATCTGCTGAAAAATATTCATCCTATGCGATTGGGGGATACCAATCGTGTTTCTGATGATGTAAATCAGTTTTGCTATGAAAGGTTTTCGGATAATCCATTTAAGAACATTATCTTGGAGTCATCAAATCTAGTTTGTGGAACAACAATTGGAATTCTGAGGCATCCTCTATTTGCGAGTGACTACAATCAACCTTCAAACCCAGTATTCGACTATTTGATCATCGACGAATCAAGTAAGACTACATTCCAGGAATTTTTAATTCCTGCCATGTTTGCAAAAAAATGGATATTGGTCGGCGATATAAAGCAACTCTCGCCTTATACGGACCAAGGCTACATTATATCCAATCTTGAAAATAAGTTGAGTTATCCTACCCAAATGGCCGCTCTAATCTTACATAGATTCCTTTTCAACAAATATTCAAAGGCTGATATGCCGTTCTGTATTGTTTACAAGGATGAAGTGATAGATCTTATTGAAAAACAATTGGAAGGCTACCAAGAAGATGAAGTCAAAAAAATGTAGGGTTCTTTAAAAACTGCACATTCACAACACCGTACGGGCATTATCATACAATA